>CBDUSV010000340.1:0-3315 GCA_965369885.1 uncultured bacterium | reverse complement strand
CCCACTACGACTTCTCGGGGCGCATCCGCAAGGGACCTGCGCCGAAGAACCTGCCGATCCCGCCCTATAAGTTCCTCAACGCCACCAACATCCGCATCGGCTAGGAGAGCCCGCAAATGCCAATGCCCCAGTTCCCCCAAATGCCGTCCATGTCCGTGAAAGCGATGGTTGATTGGGTCGACTACCGTCTGCCGATCTTCACCTTCATGCAGCACGAGCTGAATGATTATCCGACACCGCGGAATCTGAACTACTGGTGGAATTTCGGGTCCCTGGCCGGCATCGTGCTGGTCATCATGATCGGCACCGGCATCATGCTGTCGATGCAGTATATGCCCCACAAGGATTTCGCCTTCGACAGCATCGAGCGCATCATGCGCGACGTCAATTACGGCTGGCTGTTGCGTTATTTGCACATGAACGGCGGCTCGATGTTCTTCATCCTGGTCTATATCCACATCTTTCGCGGGCTCTATTTCGGCTCCTACAAGGCCCCGCGCGAGATTCTGTGGTGGCTCGGCATCGTCATCTTGCTGTTGATGATGACGTCGGCCTTCACCGGCTATGTGCTGCCCTGGGGCCAGATGAGCTTCTGGGGCGCTACCGTCATCACCAATTTGTTCTCGGCCATCCCCTTGGTCGGGGATGCCATCGTCACCTGGCTATGGGGCGGCTATGCGATCGACAACCCGACGCTCAACCGCTTCTACAGCCTGCACTACCTGATCCCCTTCATCATCTGCGCCGTCGTCTTCCTTCATCTCTGGGCGCTGCATGTCCACGGCTCCAACAACCCGTTGGGCATTGACCGCAAGGAGGCGCGGGATTCCATCCCGTTCCATCCCTATTACACCATCAAGGACATGTTCGGCCTTGGCGTCTTCATGCTGTTCTTCATGGGCATCACGTTCTTCGCCCCCAACTTCTTCGGCGAGCCCGAGAACTATGTCCGCGCCAATCCGTTGCAGACGCCGCTGGAGATCGTGCCCGAATGGTATCTGTTGCCGTTCTACGCCATTCTGCGCGCCATCCCCGACAAGCTCATCGGCGTCATCGCCATGTTCGGCTCGATCCTGATCCTGTTCGTGTTGCCGTGGCTCGACACCTCGAAGGTCAGAAGCGCGCGCTACCGGCCGATCTACAAGCAGCTGACCTGGGTCTTCATCGCCGATTGCATCATTCTCGGCTGGGTCGGCGCCAACAAGCCCGAGGGCCATATGCTGCTCATTGGCCAGCTCGGAACCGCGTATTATTTCGCCCATTTCATGGTGCTGATGCCCCTGGTGGGGTGGCTGGAAAAACCCCGTCCCTTGCCGGAAAGCATCTCGGAACCGGTGATCAAGGGGGAGGCCCCATGATGGCGAAGATGGCGAAACCGGTTTTGCCGGCCCTGGCCGTGATGTTGGGTCTTGCCATGGCGACGGCGGCAAATGCCTCCGAGACCCCCAAGCCCGCCGCCCACGATTGGTCGTTCGGCGGCATCTTCGGAACCTTCGACCGGGCCAGCATGCAGCGCGGTTTCCAGGTCTACAAGGAGGGCTGCGCCGGTTGTCATGGCATTCGCCTGGTGGCCTACCGCAATCTCGCGGCGCTGGGCTATTCCGAAAAGGACATCAAGGCCATCGCCGCCGAGTATGAGGTCACCGACGGCCCCAACGACGAAGGCGAGATGTACCAGCGCAAGGCCAAGCCGTCGGATCGCTTCGTCAGACCCTTCCCCAACGACAACGCCGCGCGCGCCGCCAACAATGGCGCCCTGCCGCCGGATCTGTCGGTGATGACCAAGGCCCGGCCCCACGGCATCGATTACCTCTACGCCCTGATGATCGGCTACGAGGATCCGCCCAAGACATGCAAGAAGGTGCCGGACGGGCTCTATTGCAATTCCGCCTTCCGTGGTGGGCTCATCGCCATGCCGCCGCCCTTGATGAAGGACGGGGTGACCTATGCCGACGGCACCCCGGCGACGGTCCAGCAGATGGCCGAGGACGTCACCACCTTCCTGGCCTGGGTCTCCGAGCCCGAAATGGAAGAGCGCAAGCAGCTCGGCATCAAGGTCATGCTGTTCCTCCTGGTGTTCACCGGGCTCTTGTATGCCCTCAAGCGCAAGATCTGGGCCGATCTGCACTAAGCGTCGGATTTTGAGGCGTTGAGGGGCCGCCATGGCACCTGAGAGTTCTGAACCCGTTCTTGGCATTATCGGCGGCAGTGGGCTTAACGACATTGCCGGCCTCACCGACACCAGATGGGAGACCATCGCCACGCCCTTCGGCGATGCGTCGGACGACATCTTGTTCGGCACCCTCGACGGCAAGCCCCTGGCGTTCCTGCCGCGCCACGGCCGCGGCCACCGTGTGTCGCCCACCGAGATCAACTACCGGGCCAATATCGACGCCTTGAAGCGCGCCGGCGTCACCGAGATTCTCTCCATCGGCGCGGTGGGCTCGCTCAAAGAAGAGCTCGCACCCGGCGACTTCGTCATCGTCGATCAGTTCATCGACCGCACCTTCGCGCGGCCTAAATCGTTCTTCGGCTCGGGCCTGGTCGCCCATGTCTCCATGGGCCATCCGGTGTGTGGCCGCCTCGGCGACGCCATTGCCCAGGCGGCGGCGGGCTCGGAGTTCACCATCCACCGCGGCGGCACCTATCTCGTCATGGAGGGGCCGCAATTCTCGACCCTGGCCGAATCCGAGCTCTACCGGTCCTGGGGCTGCCACGTCATCGGCATGACCAACATGCCCGAGGCCAAGCTCGCCCGCGAGGCCGAGATCTGCTACGCCACCGTCGCCATGGTCACCGATTACGATTGCTGGCACCCGGACCACGACCACGTCACCGTCGATGCCATCATCCGCACCCTGATGGCCAATGCCGACCATGCCCGCGAGCTCATCAAACGCCTGGCGCCGAGCCTCAAGTCCTCGCCCAACCCGTGCCCCCAGGGTTGCCACCGGGCCCTGGACAATGCCCTGATCACCGCGCCCGAGGCCCGCGACCCAGATGTCATGGCGCGGCTCGACGCCGTCGCCGGCCGGGTTCTCAAGGCTTGACCCCGCCGTCTAGGGTCCGTACTCATAAAGGGTTGTGGTGCTGGCGGCTCAGGGATCATGACCGGCTAGGCGCGAAAAGCGCGGCAGTGTCCGCCACTTCAAGCTTTTTGCAACGACGTCCGGTCTTGATCCCTGGGCCGTCCTTTCGGATTTGCCGGGATTGACCCGGTTCCGCGTCGCTCGTCCTTGCATATGCCCAGCATGTCCTGCGTCCTCGCTCCTAAAACCGGGTCAATCCCGGCAAACCAGCGCCATAACCCTTTAT
>CBDUSV010000339.1:0-3328 GCA_965369885.1 uncultured bacterium | reverse complement strand
CATCATAAATCAGCAGGACGTCCTTTTTTAGCCCCAACAAGCAAGATGGGCTGAAAATGAGCTGTGTTTTGATCCAGATACGGGTGTCCTCATTATAAACACCCGTGAAACACCCTTCTTTCTCCATCCCGATGCCCCACACAGCTATACCTTCCGGGGCGTGCAAGGCAAAGAACCTGTCGAGATTGATTTCCGTGTCGAAACCATATTCCGCCGCAAACTCTAGAATTCCTTGGGAAATAGCACGGGCTTCAAGAGGAGGCCTGGGCCAAAACACCCTACGATCTGTGTATTCCGATGATGGGGCCGGCCTGCATTCAACCAGGGCGTCAAACCGGCTCAAAACCGAATGACAAACCGGCTGAGAAAGTCTCGTTATGCCGTTCGGCAATGGTTCGTCAATCCAGGGCCTTACGTCCGATGTCATGGCATGGTCACTTTAGAAATACTTGTTTTGGATTCACTTTATATACCTGAGATCAGGATAAGTAATCATATTTCGTGAAGGCTGTGTCCATGGTGAGGTATGGCCCCACCAATCCCGCATCTCCGCCAACCTCTCCTCCCCGCCAATCTAGCCACCCCGATTGTGGGCGGGTGAAGTTTTCTGTTAGGGTTCCGGCCAACCGGCGCGGGGGATTTTGCCGGACCAAGCATAAGGAGGTTGGGATGGCGGTGATTACCGGGTATTTGGGCGCGATCAGCGGCTTCGTCTGGGGGCCGGTCATGCTGGCGCTGTTGATGGGCACCGGGCTTTACCTCTCGGTCGGCCTCAAGGGCATGACGCTTCTGAAAATTCCCTACGGTTTTCGCATGCTGTGGCTGGGGCGCAAGCCGCGGGCCGGCGCCGAGGGCGAGATCAGCCCGTTCAACGCGCTGTCGACGGCGCTCGGCGCCACCATCGGCACCGGCAATATCGCCGGGGTGGCGACGGCGATCTATCTTGGCGGGCCCGGCGCCGTGTTCTGGATGTGGGTCACCGCCCTGGTCGGCATGGGCCTCAAATATTCCGAGGCCGTGCTTGCGGTCAAATACCGCGAGGTCGATGAGCTCGGCAACCATGTCGGCGGGCCGATGTATTACATCAAGAACGGCTTAGGCGCCAACTGGCAGTGGCTGGGCTGGACATTCGCCTTCCTGGCGATGATCGCGGCGTTTGGCATCGGCAACACCATCCAGGCCAATTCGGTGGCCCAGGCGGCCAAGGACTTCCTTGGTGTGCCGGAGATCGCCACAGGCATCATCATCGCCGCCCTCACCGCCGTCGTCATCATCGGCGGCATCAAGCGCCTCGGCGAGGTCGCGGGCTTCCTGGTGCCGATCATGGCGGTGCTCTATATCGCCGGCGCCCTGGTCATCATCATCGTCAATATCGAGGCCCTGCCCGCCGCCGTCGCCCTGATCTTCTCCGACGCCTTCACCGGCACCGCCGCCGCCGGCGGCTTCGCCGGGTCTTCGGTGTGGATGGCAATCCGCTTCGGCGTCGCCCGCGGCATCTTCTCCAACGAGGCCGGGCTCGGCTCGGCGCCGATCGCCCACGCCGCGGCCCAGACCAAGGACCCGGTGCGCCAGGGCACCATCGGCATGCTCGGCACCTTCATCGACACCATCGTGGTGTGCACCATGACGGCGCTGGTCATCATCATGACCGGGGCGTGGACATCCGGGGCCGACGACGGCGCCGTGCTCTCGGCAAATGCCTTCACCATGGGCTTACCCGGGTTCGGCGGCTTTGTGGTCACCTTCGGGCTCATCATCTTCGCCTATACGACCCTGTTGAGCTGGAGCTTCTATGGCGAGCGCTGCGCCGAATACATCTTCGGCGTCCGCGCCATCATGCCCTACCGGGTGTTATGGATCATCGCCATTCCGATCGGCGCCATGGCCAATCTGAATCTGTTGTGGCTGATCGCCGACATCCTGAACGGGTTGATGGCGGTGCCCAACCTGATCGCCCTGGCGCTGTTGAGCCCGGTGGTGTTCAAGGTCACAGCTGAATATTTCGCCCGGCCCGACATTAGCGACGCCACCGATTACGGGGACTGACCGTCTTGTCCGAGATCAACCTAGGGAGAAAACCATGGCTGGAATCACGCCCCATCTGGATGGCCAGGAGCTGCTCGCCGAACTGAGTTCGCGGTATGTCAATCTCGACGATCTGCCCTGGCAGGCCGACAAGGTGGCCGACATCGAGCGCAAGGTCCTTTTTGAAGACAAGGAGCGCGGCATCATGACGTTGCTGGTGCGCTGGTCGCCCGGCGCCGAGCTTCCGATGCACGAACATACCGACTTCGAGCAGTCTTTCGTGCTCGAAGGCTCGTTATGCGACCATGAGGGCGAATGCACCGCCGGCAATTACGTCTGGCGCCCGCCGGGAAGCCGCCACCGGGCCTGGTCCCCCAACGGGTGCCTGCTGCTCGCCATCTTCCTCGCCCCCAACACCTTCCTCGAGGACTCCGAGGCCTAGGGCTAGAAAGAGCCGCGGGGGGACCGATTGAATGAGCGCAACATATTCCCGCCTCAATCCCAGCCCCAGATATCATGAATTGGTCGAACTTTCCCGGCACTTGCATGAGCTGGGCCATGATGGGGATGGCGCCAACCCTGAGGATGCTTTTGACGGACGGGCACTGTTCCCCGAGGTTCAACGCATCCAGAGGCTTTGTTCCGAACACCGCATCGGTTCCCTGTTGGACTATGGTTGTGGCAAGGCGAAGTTCCACAAGAAATTGCGCCTCAATTCCAACGGCCAGGTGACAATCACCACCACCCGTGAGTTCTGGCAGGTCGACGAGGTCGCCCTCTTCGACCCGGCACATTCGCCTTACGCCAAGCTTCCCGACGGGCGATTCGACGCGGTGATTTGCATCGATGTTTTAGAGCATTGCCCCGAAGAAGATATTGCCTGGATACTGGACGAAATTTTCTCCTTCGCGACCAGGCTGGTGTTCGTCACCATCGCCTGTTATCCGGCGAAGAAGTTGTTGCCCAATGGCGAAAACGCTCATTGCACGATCAAGCCGTTGGCGTGGTGGAAGGACAAGTTGACCGAGGTTTCCGGACATCATCCCGGCGTCCACTATGTCGCGGTGGTGGATAAGACCGGCGACTATGTCAAACGTTTCACCTATATCGAAAAGCTCGGCGAGGAGGTGTTGGAAGGCTGAGCCATCGCCATGTCCCGCCACCGCTGAGCATCAAGCCCCGCCCACGACGCTGTCTTAAGCAAACGCCTCGTCGGCTTTTTCCGGGTCGATTTCGACCTTGGGGGTGTAGCCCGCGACCTTGACGCCGGAGAAGCTTTGGCGGACCGCGTCGGGCACCGGGC
>CBDUSV010000338.1:0-3335 GCA_965369885.1 uncultured bacterium | reverse complement strand
GCGCTTGACCGCTTCATGTCGACCCTGTTTCCGCGCCAAGCGCTTGACGATGTGCTGGGCCAGGTGGTGGCCAGGGCCGGAATGGCTCAGCTTCGCATCGCCGAGACCGAGAAATACGCCCACGTCACCTTCTTCTTCAATGGCGGCGAGGAGCTTGAGTTCGAAGGCGAGGAGCGCATCTTGGTCCCGTCGCCCAGGGTCGCGACCTATGACCAGACCCCGGCCATGTCGTCGGCCGAGGTCACCGATAAATTGGTGGCGGCGATCGAAGGGGCCAAGTTCGATTTCATCTTGGTCAATTACGCCAACACCGACATGGTCGGCCATACCGGCGATCTCGGCGCCGCCATCAAGGCGGTCGAGGCGGTGGACCACGCTCTCGGGCGTCTTCGCGCTGCAACCGCCCAGGCCGGATGTACGCTTCTGATCACCGCCGATCATGGCAATGCCGAGCAGATGCGCGATCACGCTCAGGCCCAGGGCGAGGCCCAACCCCACACCGCCCACACCTGCAATCCGGTGCCCCTGGTGCTGGTCAACGGCCCGGCCGGCATCGACACCCTTGCGGACGGCCGGCTCTGCGACATCGCACCGACGGTACTGGAATTGCTCAGCCTGGCGCAACCGGGCGCCATGACCGGGCAATCCCTGCTGGTCAAGGCGGGCACGCGCCCCATGGACGCCGAACAACATGCCAGCGCCTAGGCCACATCCAGTCGCATTGGCGCTTGTCTTGATGATGGCGGGCGGCCCCGGCACCGCCGCCACCGCCCAGGAGAGCGCCACCGGCGGGCGCCTCGATCAGGTGGAAAAATCGCTGGAAAAGAGCCGCCGCGAGGGCCGGGCACTCACCGACATCGCCAGCCGCCTCGCCCGGCAAATCTCCGATCTGCGCAAGGAGCGGGTCAAGGCGGCGCGCACCACCCACAGGATCGAGCGCCGGGTCGCCGCCCTGGCCGACACCATTGTCGAACTCAACGCCGAGCGCCGGACCAAGACCCAGGCCTTGATGGCGCGGCGCTCCAGGCTTGCCGATATCCTCGGCGCCTTGCAACGCATGGCCCGCCAGCCCCCCGAGGCGCTGATGGCGCTTCCCGGCAAGCCCCAGGACACGCTGCGCAGCGCCATCCTGATGCGCACCGTGCTGCCCGAGATCGAGGCCGAGGCCCGCGCCCTCAAGGCCCGGCTGGCCAGCCTGGTGACCCTCAAGGTCCGGATAAAGCGCAAACGCCGGGCGCTCGCCAATGAAAGTAAGTCGCTGAAACGCCAGAGGGCGCGCCTCGGCAAACTGCTCAAGCGCAAGACCGCCTTTGAACGCACCACCCGGATCGAACGGGACAGGACCACGGCACGGGCCCAACGCCTCGCCTCCGAGGCCAAGGATCTGCGCGGGCTGTTGGCGCGGATCGAGGCCGAACGCAAGATGCGCCTGGCGGCAATGCGCATCGCGCCGGTGCCGGCAATCCGCCCCGTCATCATCCCGCCCCAGCCCGCGCCGCCAGCGCTATCCGCCCCGCCACCCCGGAAGAAGTCCCGGAAAAAATCCAGCAAAAGGCCACGGAAAAAAGCCGCCACCATCCGCCAGGCCCGTGGCAAATTCATCTTTCCGGTCCAGGGCCGGGTGGTTCAGCACTTCGGTAACAAGGCCGCTTTTGGCTCCAAGGCCAAGGGAATCCTGGTCCAGACGCTGGGCGGCGCCCAGGTGGTGTCACCCTATGAAGGGGTTGTGGTGTTCTCGGGCAAGTTCCGTGATTACGGCCAAGTCTTGATCATTGAACATGGCGGGGGATATCATAGTTTATTAGCAGGGCTGAAACGCATCGATAGCGTCGTCAGTCAACGGTTGGTTGCCGGTGAGCCTGTTGGAATCATGGCCCCGCCGGCAAAACAAAAGCCGCGGCTTTACATTGAGCTGCGCCGTAACGGGCGGCCGATCAACCCGTTGCCGTGGCTTGCAACGCCTAGGGATAAGGTAAGTGGATGATTAGAAACACTGTTCTAGCCGCCTTCGCGGCCTTGGTACTGACTTTTCCTTCCCACGCCGCGCTGGCACAAGGCAAGAGTTCGGAAACCTATCGCCAGCTCAATCTGTTCGGTGATGTCTTCGAACGGGTGCGCTCAGACTATGTGGAAGAGGTCGGCGATGAAAAGCTGATCGAAACCGCCATCAACGGCATGTTGACGGCGCTCGATCCCCATTCCAGCTATCTCAACGAGAAGAACTACCGGGATATGCGGGTCCAGACCAAGGGGGAATTCGGCGGTCTCGGCATCGAAGTGACCATGGAGAATGGCCTGGTCAAGGTGGTTTCGCCGATCGACGACACGCCTGCGTTCCGCGCCGGCATCAAACCCGGCGACCTGATCACCCATCTCGACGGCGAACGGGTCAGGGGGCTGACCCTGCAGCAGGCGGTCGAACGCATGCGCGGCCGGGTCGACACCGATCTTCGGATCACCATCCGCCGCAACCAGCTCAAGCCCTTCGACGTCACCCTGACCCGGGCGATCATCAAGATCCAGTCGGTGAAATCGCGTATCGAAAAGGGCGATATCGGCTATGTCCGCATCACCTCCTTCAACGAGCAGACCAAGCGCGGACTCGAAAGCGCCTTCAAGAAATTCACCGAAGAGGCCGATGGCAAGATCAAGGGCTACATCCTTGATCTGCGCAACAATCCCGGCGGGTTGCTCGACCAGTCGATCGCCGTCTCCGATGCCTTCCTCGACAAGGGCGAGATCGTTTCGACCCGGTCGCGACGCGCCCGGGATGCCCAGCGCTTCAACGCCCACGATGGCGACCTTGCCAAGAAAAAGCCGCTGGTGGTGCTGATCAATGGCGGTTCGGCTTCGGCTTCGGAGATCGTCGCCGGCGCCCTGCAGGATCATCGCCGCGCCATCATCATGGGCACCAAGTCGTTCGGCAAGGGTTCGGTGCAGACCATCATTCCCCTGCCCGGCCATGGCGCCATGCGCTTGACCACGGCGCGTTACTACACGCCGTCGGGGCGCTCGATCCAGGCCAAGGGCATCGACCCCGACATCGTCGTCGAACAGGCCCGGCTCGAAGTCGTATCCGAACAGGGACGCAGGAGCGAAAAGGATCTGCGCGGCGCGCTCACCAATGACGACGGCAAGGCCAAGGGGGACAAGAAGGACAAGAAGTCGGATAAGGATAAAACCAAGGATAAGAAAGCCGCCGCCCCGGAGAAGAAAAAAATCGAGGATTTCCAGCTCGCCCGGGCGATTGATCTCATCAGGGGACTTGCACTGTATCGCGAATATCAGGCGAAGTGACGGCCAGGAGTTCCTGGCGGAAGGTCGGAACCAGTGCG
>CBDUSV010000337.1:0-3361 GCA_965369885.1 uncultured bacterium | reverse complement strand
CGGCGTTGAGATCCCGCGGTTCTGCTATCACGAGCGCCTGTCGATCGCCGGAAACTGCCGCATGTGCCTGGTGGAAATGGAGAAATCGCCGAAGCCGGTGGCCTCCTGCGCCATGCCGGTGGGCGAAGGCATGGTGATCCACACCAATTCCGAGATGGCGGTGAAGGCGCGGCGCGGGGTGATGGAATTCCTGCTGATCAACCATCCGCTGGACTGCCCGATCTGCGACCAGGGCGGCGAATGCGATCTCCAGGACCAGGCCCTGTTCTACGGCACCGACCGCACCCGCTTCGGCGAAAACAAGCGCGCCGTCGCCGACAAGGATTTCGGCCCCCTGGTCCAGACCCAGATGACCCGCTGTATCCACTGCACCCGCTGTGTGCGTTTCGCCACGGAAATCGCCGGGGTCGAGGAGATCGGCGCCTTCGGCCGTGGCGAGAATGTGGAGATTTCGAGCTATGTCGGTCGCGCCGTCACCTCGGAGCTTTCGGGCAATATCATCGATCTTTGCCCGGTCGGCGCCTTGACCTCCAAGCCCTACGCCTTCACGGCGCGGTCCTGGGAACTGGTCAAGACCGAGACGGTGGACGTGCTGGACGCCGTCGGCAGCGCCATCCGTATCGATGCCCGCGGTGACGAGGTCATGCGCATCGTGCCGCGCCTCAATGAGGACGTGAACGAGGAATGGATCTCGGACAAGACCCGTTTCGCCTATGACGGCCTCAAGCGCCAGCGCCTCGACCGGCCTTATGTGCGGAACGATGGCCGCCTTGCCGAAGTGTCCTGGGACCAGGCCTTCGGCCTCATCAAACAGCGCCTGGACAGGATCGGCGGCGCCGCCATCGCCGCCATCGCCGGCGACCTGGTTGATTGCGAATCCCTGTTCGCCTTGAAGGAGTTGATGGCGTCCCTGGGCTCGCCCCACCTGGATTGCCGCCAGGACGGCGCCAAGCTCGATGCCGCCTCCCGGGCCGGCTACATCTTCAACACCACCATCGCCGGCATCGACGAGGCCGGGGCCTGTCTTCTCATCGGCGTCAATCCGCGCTGGGAAGCGCCCATGATCAACGCCCGGCTGCGCCGCCGCTATCTGGCGGGCAACTTCCCGGTGGCGTCGATTGGCCCCGAGGTTGATCTGACCTATGCGGTGGAAAGCCTGGGCGCCGGGCCCGAGACCCTGGCCGTCCTGGCCGCCGGCAAGCACGACTTCGCCAAGCAATTGCAGGACGCCGACCGCGCCATGTTGATCCTGGGGGTGGGCGCCGTCGCCCGCGCCGATGGCGCCGCGATCTTGGCGGCGGCCCGGTCCATCGCCGAGACCACCGGCATGATCGATGGCGATTGGAACGGTTTCAACCTGTTGCACGGCGCCGCCGGGCGGGTCGGCGGCCTCGATCTCGGCTTCGTCCCCGGCAAGGACGGCAAGGATGTCGCCGGTATCCTTGCCGCCGCCACGGCAGGCGACATCAAGGCGGTCTATCTCTTGGGCGCCGATGAGATCGACATGACGGGCCTCGGCGATGCCTTCGTGATCTATCAGGGCCATCACGGCGATGCCGGGGCCCACCGCGCCGATGTGGTGCTTCCCGGCGCCGCCTATAGCGAGAAGACCGCGATGTACGTCAACACCGAGGGCCGCGCCCAATTGGGCCGCCGCGCCACCTCCCCACCGGGCGATGCCCGCGAGGATTGGCGCATCATCCGGGCGCTGTCGGCGGTGCTCGGCAAGACCCTTCCGTTCGACGACGCCGGCCAGCTGCGGGATCTCATGGTGGGCGCCGCGCCCGCGCTCGCCCGTTTGGACGAGGTCACCGCCGCCGATTGGCAGCCGTTCGGGACCGAAGGCGCCATGGACCCGGCGCCGTTCAGCCCCACAATCGAGAATTTCTACATGACCGATGCGATTTCCCGGGCGTCGGTGACCATGGCCCAATGCACCGAGCAACTGGTGGCGCCGGCCAGGCCTAGGACCGGAACCGATGATTGAGTTGTGGTCAACATATCTGCTGCCGGGGGCGATCATCGTCGCCCTGATCGCCGCCATCCTGGCGCCGCTGCTGCTGTCCGTCGCCTATCTGACCTATGCCGAGCGCAAGGTCATTGCCGCCATGCAGCTGCGCAAGGGGCCCAATGTGGTCGGGCCCTTCGGCCTGCTTCAGCCCATCGCCGACGCCGTCAAGCTGTTGTTCAAGGAGACCGTGATTCCTTCCGGCGCCAGCACCATCGTCTTCCTGGCGGCGCCGATGCTCACCTTCACCCTGTCCCTGGTGGCCTGGGCGGTGGTGCCCTTCGATGACGGCATGGTGCTGGCCGACATCAATGTCGGCGTGCTGTATCTCTTCGCCATCTCGTCGCTTGGGGTCTACGGCATCATCATGGCGGGTTGGGCGAGCAATTCGCGCTACGCCTTCCTCGGCGCCCTGCGGTCGGCGGCACAGATGGTGTCCTACGAAATCTCCATCGGCTTTGTCATCATCACCGTGCTGTTGTGCGTCGGCTCGCTCAACCTGTCCGATATCGTGCGCGCCCAGAAAGACCTGTGGTTCGCGGTGCCGTTGCTGCCCATGTTCGTGGTGTTCTTCATTTCGACCCTGGCCGAGACCAACCGTTCGCCATTCGATCTGCCCGAGGCCGAGGCCGAGCTGGTGTCCGGCTTCAACGTCGAATATTCGTCCATGCCCTTCGCGCTCTTCTTCCTCGGCGAATACGCCAACATGATCCTGATGTGCGCCATGACCACGATCCTGTTCCTCGGTGGCTGGCTGCCGCCGCTGGATATCGCGCCGTTCAATTGGCTGCCGGGGCCGATCTGGTTCGGGATCAAGGTCGCCATGCTGTTGTTCTGTTTCCTTTGGGTTCGCGCCACCTTCCCGCGTTTCCGCTATGACCAGTTGATGCGCCTGGGCTGGAAGGTGTTCCTGCCCTTGTCGTTGTTCTGGGTGGTGTTGACCGCCGGTGTGCTGACCGCCATGGGGTGGGTGCCGAAATGAACAGATTTGCTCATAACACTGTGACTCAAATCTTTGGGGGGATGGGGTAATGGCCCTGTTGGACCGCACGGCGCGGACGGTGTTCCTGACCGAGTTGATCGCGGGGATGGCGCTGACTTTGCGCTATTTCTATCGCCGCAAGGTCACCATCAACTACCCCTATGAGAAGGGCTATCTGAGCCCGCGGTTCCGCGGCGAACATGCGCTCAGGCGCTATGCCAGCGGCGAGGAGAGATGCATCGCCTGCAAGCTGTGCGAGGCGATCTGCCCGGCCCAGGCCATCACCATCGAGGCCGAGGCCCGAGACGACGGCTCCCGGCGCACCACCCGGTACGATATCGACATGACCAAGTGCATCTATTGCGGTTTTT
>CBDUSV010000336.1:0-3364 GCA_965369885.1 uncultured bacterium | reverse complement strand
CCGGGACATCTCGGCCACCCTCCAGACCCTCCCCACCCCCGCCGCGCCGCCGGCGTGGGACGCATCCTGGGTGCGCGAACCCGATGAGGAAATCGTGGTGTCCCATAACTGGGACGAAATTCGGCGCTTCATGTGGGACTATGTCGGCATCGTGCGCAGCGCCAAGCGGCTCGAGCGCGCCAAACACCGCATCGATCTCTTGATGCAGGAAATCCAGGACTATTATGCCAATTTCCGGGTCACCGCGGATCTGTTGGAGCTGCGCAACCTTGCGGTGGTCGCCGATCTCATCATCCGCTCGGCGCTGGCGCGCACCGAGAGCCGGGGCCTCCATTACACCCTGGATCACCCGGACCCGGACGAGACCCGGCCGCCGCAAAACACCGTGCTGACGCCGCCGGCCCGCCACGGTGACGCTGACGCCGAGCCTAAACCGTTCACGGTGATCTCAAGTTAGCAAGATGTTTTATCATACTCCGTGGAGGGAAGCGGCCTTGGGCGCGCCAGTCCCCGTGCCACGCCCCGCAACCTGCGGGGGCCGAGGATATCGCCCCCGGGGCGGCACAATCCGGCGCCACAAGGCACCAAACCCCGGGAATCAGCCGCAGATGGGATCCAAAAGCGGCGTATTTCCCTATTGCCCCGCACAAATTTCCGCCAAAAACCCCCAAAATCCAAGCGCAATCTCACCGCGGGCTTGGAACCGGGCATTTCTCAACCACATATTAACCAACTCGAAACTAGCATCACTCCCTGTGCGCCCATCTGCTTGCCGTGGTGGTGCGCCGTGGGCTTGCCACAAAGCCAAGAGAGTGCAAACCTAACCGTTGGCCAACGCGTGAGAGAATTTCCGTATGTCTGATCCAGACGAAGCCAAGACCGTCGAATTTAAATTCGAACACAAGGTCTTTTCCGTCGAGGGCTGTGTCTTCCGCAAGACCGAGGACGGCACCGACATCGGCCTGTTCGTGCCCATGGGCGAGATCCTGGCGGCGATCACGGTGGGCCAGCTGCGGTCGACCTTCGAGATTGCGCCTGGCTCGAATGACGATCAGCTTCTCGATAAAGCGGTTCAGGCCCTGCAATATATCAAACAGGTCTATCCCGGTGATTCGGTTCCCATCGAGGTTCTCGACGGCAGCGCATTCTGGATGGTGGAAGATCAATATCTCGCCTTGGCCAAGGCGCGTATTTCCATGCAACTCATCGCCTGGCACACCGGGGAAGCCACCGGTGAAATCGACGCGCACCAGATCGTCGAACTGTCCGCGGACCCGGAAAACATCAAGCTGCTCGAGGACGCCTATGTGGCGATGGCGGAGAAACTCGACTACCCAGCGGATAAGAAGCAGGATCTCATCGACCTGGCCGGGAAACTGGCCCAGGAACTCTCTTATGTCGAGGCGCTGCGCGACAAGTTGGCGAGAACCCGGCAATTCCAGATGAAGCTGGGGAAACTTTTCGCCGTCAGCGAGGAAGACAAGAACCTTCGCGAATCCATCACCCGATGCAATACCCTGCTCAACAACCCGATCAAACAGATTTTCTCCATGTTCAATGATCTCGACGGCAACACCGGGGAAATTCTACAGACCCTTCGTGGTTATGATGCCCAGGTCAAATATATCCGGGAGGTTCGGGACGAATTTCGCGCGACCTATCTGCTCTGGGAAGAGATTCTCGACCAATGGATGGAGTTCGACAGCGTCGATCCGCAAGAGATCGACAACATGATCAGAACAACCTACCGCTTCGCCGCGAGCAATTTCGCCCAAAAGGACGATTGGGGAATCACGGCGTAAGCTTGCCGCCCAAATCCCGGGCCGGTGATATGGCCGCCCGGGCCGCTTAATTCCCGCACCGTCCAACTAAAGATCAGCCCTTGCAGTCCACCCGCTTTGCTTCCGCACCGGCGCGCGGATAGGTGAAGGTGCACCTCATGCCGACCTTGATCTTCTTGCGCTTGGCCTTCTTGCCGTTGATGGTGACCTTGGTGCGCGAGCCCGAGATCTTGGCCAAGTTCTCCTTGCCCTTGTAGCTGATCCACACCCTGCGCCCGCCGCGCTTGATCTTGCTCACCGGGCCCACATGGGAGAGCATGTCGACCTTGACATTTTCCAGCTTTTTCATCATGGCGATGATCGCCGGCGGCTGGTCCATCAGGGCGACCACCATCTTGCGCATGTCCTCGCCGTAGGCGGGATCGAGGGAGCGCTTGGCCTTGGCGGCGATGTCGCGGAAGCCCTTGGACGTGACCGCGGCCTTGAAGGCGGCGCGCAGAGCCGCAAGCCGGTCCGGCACGATGTTGGGCGGCCCGCCGGCGATGCGCGACAATTGTCCCATGGAGGTCATCAGCCGGGTCACCGCCTTGGCCTGGGGATCCTTGGCGTAATCGCGCAGATCGGGGATGCCCGGCAGATTGCCGCCGACCTGGGCCAGGACGCGGGCGCGGCCGGCGCGGACATAGTTGGAGGCGGAATCCTCGCTGCCGATCCACAGATCGATCTCGCCGCGCATCATCGCCAGCATGGCCTGGCTGCCGGAATAGCCGATGATGATCCGGTGGGGGATTTTGAACGCCGTCCCCACCATGAAGGAATCCATATAGGACCCCGACCCCACGCCCGAGGCCGAGAATTTGAGCACCCGCTTGGAGTTGAGCACGTCGTCCAGGGTCTTGAGGTTGGTGGTCACCCCGGCGATCATGGTGCGGGGCTCGGACGCCAGCTTGCCCAGCCACGACATCTTGGTGAGGTCGAAGCGCATGCCCTTTTTCTTGAGCAGTTGCGACAGCGCGAGCCCGGTGGAATAGTTGCCGACGGTCAGCCCGTTGGGCTTGGAGGTGTAAACCAAATTGGCGCCGATGATGTGCCCGGCGCCCGGCTTGTTGACCACCACGAACTTGGAGCCCTTAAGCTCATCCTGCATGTATTTGGCGAGCAGCCGCCCCCAGAAATCATGGCCGCCGCCCGGACTGGTGGAGACGATCCATTTGACCGTCTTGCCGTTGAAATAAGCCGCCCCCTTCTCCGCCGCCATGGCGGGGTTGGACGCAATCAGCAGAAACAGCGCGGACATCCCGGCCAATACCGGCCCGGTGAGTGAAAGCAGTGTCTTAGATATCAGGCGCATTGTGACCTCCCTAGGGTTTGTTCGCCGCATAAGGCAACGTTATCGCCGCCAAGGGGCGGGCGCAATGGGTTTGAGGGGGTGGGGATCACCGTTCCGCGCATTTCCCCTCCTCACAAGAGGGAACGGCCATATCCCCCTCACCCCCCACGGGCGAAGCGCGTACCCCCCCTCACACCCCGCATGGGCGGACGCCCCCCCACCCCATCCCTCCCCCACAAGGGGGGAGGGGGGT
>CBDUSV010000335.1:0-3382 GCA_965369885.1 uncultured bacterium | reverse complement strand
TCTGTGATATGGAAGTCTGTGATATGATGGCGGAGGCCTATGATTGTAGGCATTTTATCTCAGGTGCTTGAGGCAGCCAAAAATGGCCAACATGGTGGATAATGGTACAGGCTTGGCCGGAAGCTCCGGGCCAATGCGTGCGACTGACGAAGATCCTGCAATCGAGATCGTCGGGCGGGAAGATTTCTCGGACGTCACGTTCCTGGTCGAATTCCGTCACCCGATGATGGCGAAGGCGGCGAAGCCGGGCCAGTTCGTCATCGTCATTCCCCGCGAACGCGGCGAACGCATCCCGCTCACGATTGCCGATTTTGACCGCGACAAGGGAACCATAACCCTTGTCATCCAGGCGGTCGGCAAGACCACGAAAGAGATGCAGCAGACCTGCCGGACCGGGACCACGCTGTTCAGCGTCGTCGGTCCCATGGGCGAGCCCAGCCACATCGGCAAGGTCGGAAAGGTGGTCTGTGTCGGCGGCGGATTGGGGGCGGCGCCGGTCTTTCCCCAGGCCCGTGCCTTCAAGGAGAACGGGGCTTACGTGATCGGCGTCATCGGCTTCAGGAACAAGGATTTGGTGTTTTGGGAAGACAAGTTCAGGACATACTGCGACGAGTTCATTATCTGCAGCGACGACGGTTCCGTCGGCATTAAGGGCCTGGTCACCGATGGCATCAAGGCGGCCATGGAGAAGCACGACGATATCGACGAGGTTATTGCCATCGGCCCGCCGATCATGATGAAGGCGTGCGCGGAAACCACCCGGGCCAAGGGCATCAAAACCACGGTGAGCTTGAACCCGATCATGGTCGACGGCACCGGGATGTGCGGCGGTTGCCGGGTCAAGGTCGCGGACAGGATGCAGTTCGCCTGCGTCGATGGTCCGGATTTCGATGGACATCAGGTCGATTTCGACGACCTGATGAACCGGCTAAAGCGATTTTCCGAAGAGGAAAAGCTGGCAGCGGAAAAGTGGTCCGAAACCTGCCGTGCCGGAAAGGAATCGTGATGGCGAAAAAGAAAACCATCCGGACCATTCCACAGGAACGCACGCCAATCCCGGTGCAGGACCCGGGGGAACGGGCGAAGAATTTCTCCGAGGTGGCGCTCGGTTACGGATTGGAAGACGCGCTGAATGAGTCCGAGCGATGCCTCATGTGCCCCGAGGCGGCCTGCGTTCCCGGTTGTCCCGTCGGCATCGACATCCCGGGCTTCATCGCCAAGATCATCGAGAAAGACTATCGCGGCGCTTACGATGTCCTGACCGATTCCAACTTGCTACCGGCAATTTGTGGCCGTGTCTGCCCCCAGGAGGACCAGTGCGAGGGCGTCTGCCCAGTCGGAGATACCCTGGAACCTGTGGCGATCGGCAGGTTAGAGCGCTGGCTCGGCGATAAGGCGATCGAAGAGGGCTGGATCAACATCCCCTATATCGAGCCCAACGGCTTTCGCGTCGGCATCGTCGGGTCGGGACCCGCCGGCATTGCCTGCGCCGCCGACATGGCCAAGGCGGGATGCGACGTCACCGTCTATGAGGCCCTCCACGAACCCGGCGGCGTGCTGCGCTACGGCATTCCCGAATTCCGCCTTCCCAATCAGGTCATCGACGCCGAGGTCGATACCCTGTCAAAGCTTGGCGTTAAAATCAAATGCAATACCCTGGTCGGGCGCCTTTTCACCCTCGAACAGATGCTGGGCGAGATGGGTTTCGATGCCGTGTTCGTCGGCTCCGGCGCCGGCTATCCGAGCTTCATGGATATCCCCGGCGAGCAACTCAACGGCGTGCTTTCGGCCAACGAACTGCTGACCCGCTGCAACCTCATGCATGCCGGAGAGTTCCCCGACTACGACACCCCCATGCACCTGGGACGGCGCATCGCCGTGATCGGGGCCGGCAACACCGCCATGGATGCCATGCGCGTATGCCTGCGCCTGGGGGCCGAGACCGTCCACTGCGTTTACCGGCGCACCAAAGCCGAAAGCCCGGCCCGGACCGAGGAAGTGGACCACGCCGAAGAGGAAGGCATCGAGTTTCACTGGTTGACGACGCCGGTGGAGATTTTGGGCGACGATGACAACAATGTCCGCGGCATGCGCTGTATCCGCATGGAGCTGGGCGAACCCGATGATTCTGGGCGCCGCCGCCCAGTCCCCATCGATGGCAGCGACTACGAGTTCGAGGCCAACATGGTCGTCTACGCCATCGGCACCCACGCCAATCCGATCATCGGCAAGACCTCGAAGCTGAAGCTCAACAAGTGGGGCTATATCGAGACCGATGAGGATTTTGCCACCTCGATGGCCGGCGCCTTCGCCGGCGGCGACATTGTCACCGGCGGCGCCACGGTGATCCTGGCGATGGGCGCCGGGCGCAAGGCGGCGCGCGCCATGAAGGCATATCTCGGTCTCAGGGATACCGACGCCATCTGCCTATCGGAACCCGACAGCCATCAAGCCACCCTGTTCGGCATAGACACGCGAGAGAGGAACTTCACGCGGATCAGCGCACCCAAAGCGGAAGGATTCCTGTAATGAGCACACAGGCCCTGAAAAAGGAACCCGGCGAAAAGAAGCGCCGCCGGCCATCCGCCAGGAAAGGCGAAAGCGGCCCGGCGTCTGAAGCCAAGCGGCGGGGGCCACCGGAGCCGGATGGCAAACCGGTTGTGACCCTGAAAGAGCATATCATCGAGATCATCAGCGACTCCGGCGAAGGCGCGCAACGGTGCGGCCAGTCATTCGGGGCGATCGCGGCACGGATGGGAAACGGCGTTTGGACCTCCGAAATCATCCCCGCCGAAATTCAGCCGCCGCCCCGGAGCATGGCCGGCGCCAGCGGAAACCGCGTCCGCGTGGCCTCCCATCGGGTCACCAACTGGGGCGACGAGAATAACCTTATCGTCGCTTTCAACGAGCAGGTTCTGCTCAGCCGGATCGAGGAGAAAGAGCTCAGCCCGGGTTGCATCATCATCCTGGAGGACCAATGGCGGACCGACGACGACCCGGAAATCGCGGCCTCCTACGCCGGGGTTGTCGAAAAACTCGTGGCGGAAGATTACCGGGTCTATGAAGTCCCGATGGAGACCGAGTGCCTGAAATATGTGCCGGACCCCCGGCGCGGCAAGAACATGTTCGTTCTCGGCATGCTGTGCAGCATCTACAGCCTCGATTTGAAAATCGCCAGGGAACAGATCGCCTTCGTGTTCGCCAAGTTGGCCGCGGCCATCATCGAAAACAATATCTTATTGCTTGAGGCGGGCCACGATTGGGCCGAGACCAACCTGGATTTCAAGTTCCACATTCCTCCGTCCGACTTGCACCAAGCCCAGATCGTCGTCAACGGCAATATCGCGCTCGGCCTCGGCGTGATGGCGTCGGGCATGGAGGT
>CBDUSV010000334.1:0-3396 GCA_965369885.1 uncultured bacterium | reverse complement strand
CCCACCGGCGGAAATATGCCGGCGGCGTCACCATGGTGGTCAACTTCACCGGCGGTGAGACCTGGGTCAAATCCATGCGCTGTCTGCGCCGTGGCGGCAAGCTGCTGACCTGCGGCGCCACCGACAGTTACAACCCACCGACCGATCTGCGCTACGTCTGGAGCTTCGAGTTCGACATCCTGGGCTCCAACAGCTGGGAGAAGGAAGACCTGGTTTCTCTGTTGGATTATCTGGCCAGCGGCAAGATGGTGGTCCCCATCGCCGGAATCTTCCCGCTCGCCCAAGCCGCCGAAGCCCTGCGCCTGATCGAGGACCGCGAGGTCATCGGCAAGGTCATCGTCACCCCGTAAGCGCCGCGCCGCGGATCAATCAGGCCCGCTCCTTTCATAGCCTAGCTGTTTCAGTCCATATCTTTGGCCATATATTGGGCGGCTTGCCAGGACCGGTCAGTTGCACCCCTTGACGCAGACCGCCTTGCCGTCGAATTCCATGGTCCGGCCGGAAAGGGTCAGATAGACCTTGATGCCTGGATCGACGCCTTTGAGGAAGGTCTCGACCCGGCTGCCGGCCAACGGCTTGCCGCCCTTGGTCGATTGCTCGTTGGCATGGGTCGGCATGGTCACCTTGGGCTTGATCAGTTCATTCACCGCCCAGGACGCCTCTTCCGGGCCCATGGTGTTGGTATCGGACATATTCATGATGGCGATGTCGGCTTTGTAATAGCGCCGCACAATCACCTCCATATCGGCGTGATGGCCGGTGTCGGCAGAGAGATAGACCGTCAGGCCATTGGAGAATTTCAGTATGAAGCCGCTGTCGGGACCGGCATAGGCGGTCAAGCCGCTCTTTTTGAGGGCCTTGGCCAAGTCCTTGTCCAATATGAAAGAGGGTGAGATGCCATTGGCATGCTCGGTCGCGATGGCCGCCACCGTGACCCCGCCGAATTTCATCTTGCCACCCGGGCGAAGCCGCTTGACCGATTTCCTGGCGGTCTTCTTGTCGGCGCCGGCATTGAGGAATCGCGCTCGCAGGTAATCGCGCATCTGGCCGGCGGCCAGGATCTTGGACTTTTTGCCCACCGCGATTTCGACCGAGTTGGAATTGGGCACGGTCTTGACCGGGGTCTTCGGTTTGGCGCAGGTGCCGTCGCCTGGGTTTTTAATCCGGCGACTGCCCTGATGGTCGCCATGAACGCTGCTGACCAGCACCACGTCCAATTTGTTCGGCAAGCGGGGATCATTGGCGCCCGCCACCGTTTGGCCGGCATCGAACAGCAATGTGGTGCCGTCGGGATCTTCGAACAGGATCGCCCGGTCGCGCCGGCACATCTCGCCGGCATGGGTGCCGAGCGGCGTGATTTTGACATTTTTGGCGATTACAGGCGTCGCCGTCCCATTGGCCAACAGAACCACGGCCGCCGCCAGGCAAACTAGATATCGCATATGAACCTCCCTATGCGTTCATCGCTGAAACAGGATCGGTACAATGACCGATTCTGACAAACCGCACTATGTTTGATATTTCTGCGCGCCTAGTGCGCAACTAGTGCTTGGAGATTCCGCGAAGGGCGTCCTTGCCCCACACCGCCTTGAGCCGGGCATCGCGGCCGCAGCCATAGCGGTAGAGATTGTAGCGCACGGAATTTTCCTTGTAATAGTTCTGATGGTAACCCTCGGCGGGGTAGAACGCTTTGGCTTTCAGGATGGGGGTGTAGATCCGCCGCTTGAGGACGCCCGATTTGATCAGCTTGGCCTTGGAGGCTTTAGCCGCGCTCAGTTGCGCGGCCGAGTTGGCGAAAATGGCGGTGGAGTAGCTCTGGCCCCGGTCGCAGAACTGGCCGCCGCCGTCGGTGGGATCGACCGAGCGCCAGAAGATCTCCAGCAGTTGGGCGTAGCTCACCCGTTTGGGGTCGAAGAAGATCTGCACCGCCTCGCGGTGGCCGCTGGCGCCGGCCACGACCTGGGCGTAGGTCGGGTTCTTGACCCGCCCGCCGGTATAGCCCGAGATCGTGCGCAGTACCCCGGGCACGGAGTCGAAGTCGGCTTCGACGCACCAGAAACATCCCCCGGCGAAGGTCGCCACAGCTTCGGCTTTGTCCGCCGCCTGGGCCAAAGACTGGGTGGATGTGGCGGTGAAGACCATGACCAGGCTAAAGGTTGCGACCAGGCAAACTGCCGCCGTGCGAGCCAACATTGATTTCATGGTCAATCTCACCATCTTGGGGCAATGACCTTAGCACAGCTCGCCCCCTCGGCGGGCCAATCGAATTGGCATCACATCGTTGTGTTGACCACGGTTGAGTTCTCAATCAAAGTTGACCGGTTCTTCTCCCGTGATCTTTGCGGCTAGGGTGGCTGAGCTGTGCCTTGTGCTGGAAAAAACCTGTTGATTGGTGGGCTTGTGGCCGGGCTGATGGCCGCCGCCGGCTGGGCCGTGCCCACCGCGTCGGCGGAAGGCGTCAGCGGCACTTTCTCCATTCAGCTGGAAAACGACCGGATCGCCAACACCGACCGCCACTATACCCAAGGGCTGCGCCTGGCCTGGGTTTCCAACGAGAAGACCGATGGGCCCCCGTGGGCAAAACGTGTTCTCAAGACCCTCTATCCCTTGGCCGATATTCAATCAGGTTTCATCGGTTTCGCCCTCGGTCAAAACATGTACACGCCGGAAGACACAGACTCAGTGGCCCTGGTCACCGGCGACAGGCCCTATGCCGGGTGGCTATATGCGGCGGTGTCCTTGCACGCCAAGACCCAGCGCCACAGCGGTACGGTCAAATACCATACCCTGGATTCGGTCGAGCTTAATCTGGGCATCGTCGGCCCCCAGGCCTATGGCGAGCAAACGCAAAATGAATGGCATGACATCATCGGCGTTTCCCGTTCCAACGGCTGGGACAACCAGCTTGAGAACGAGCCCGCCCTCGCCCTATTCTTCGAGCGCAAATGGCGCCCGGAGCCCCGGATCTGGAATGCCATCGAGGCCGACATCATCCCCCATATCGGCGGCAGCCTGGGCAACGTCTTCACCCAGGCCAACGCCGGCGCCATATTCCGGGTCGGCCAGGGACTGGAATTGGATTTTGGCCCGCCCCATATCCGCCCCACCCTGTCCGGCCTGGAGGCGGTCGGGAAACAGAATCGCCTGGCCTGGTATGTCTTTGCCGGCGGTGAATCCCGTTTGGTCCTGCGCAACATCTTCCTCGACGGCAATAGTTTCACCGACAGTCACAGCGTGTCCAAAAAATACCTGGTCGGCGATTTCCAGTTCGGCGCCGCCGTGATCTTTCACGGTGTCCGCCTCACCATCACCAACGTGATCCGCACCAAGGAGTTCGATAGCCAACGCCGGGCAGACCGTTATGGAGCCGTCAGCCTGTCAGTCAGGTTTTGACCA
>CBDUSV010000333.1:0-3397 GCA_965369885.1 uncultured bacterium | reverse complement strand
GATGCCGTCGCCGATCATGGTCTTGACCTCGGCGATGGTGACGCCGGGCCGGCCATGTCCGGTCAGGATTTCATTCAGCGCTGCCGCCAGTTCCGGGGCACTGTCGATCAGGGTGCCATCAAGGTCGCACACCACGACGTCGAGCCTTCGCGCCACTGAAACCTTCCGTAACAATAGTTGACTTGGACTTGGTTGGCGCTGTATGGCAAGTTCCATCGCGCCGCCCAAGAGGCCGCCGGGCCCCGGGGCTTTGTAGTGGGTTGCTCTTTGATGTCAAAGCAAAAACTGGCCGTCGTCATTCTCGCCGCGGGCCGTGGGCTCAGGATGAAGACGGATATCCCTAAGGTGCTGCACAGTGTGGCCGGCCGGCCGATGATCGGTTACGTGCTTGGCGCCGCCCAAGCCCTCGATCCCGATCTAATGGTGGCCGTCCTCGGCCCCGGCATGGAGGCCTACGCCGATGCTTTCGCCCCGGCGCGCATCGCGGTGCAGGCGGAACCCCGTGGCACCGGCGATGCGGTGATGGCGGCGCGCCCGGTGATCGGCGATTTCGACGGCGATGTGCTGGTGCTGTTCGGCGACACCCCGTTGCTGCGCCCTGAGACCCTGGAAGCGGTGCGGGGCGCGCTCAATGACGGCTCCGGCGCCGCGGTGGCGGTGCTCGGCTTTCGCCCCGCCGATCCCGGCCAATATGGCCGCCTGATCACCGATAGTTCCGGCGAGCTTGAGGCCATCGTCGAATTCGGCGACGCCAGCGATGAGCAAAAGGCCATTGGCCTTTGCAATTCCGGCGTGATGGCGGTCCAGGGCCGGCATTTGTTCGGACTTCTCGAGGGGCTTAAGCCCGACAACGCCAAGGGCGAATTCTACCTGACAGACATCGTCGCCGCCGCCCGCGCCCAGGGTCTGAGGTGCACCGCCGTCGAGGGCGGCGAGGAAGAGCCGGTGGGGGTCAATTCCCGCGCCGAACAGGCGGTGGCCGAGGCCGCCATGCAGTTACGCCTGCGCGCCGAGGCCATGGCCGCCGGCGCCACCCTGATCGATCCCACCACGGTCTATTTCAGCTTCGATACCCGCCTTGGCCATGATGTGGTGATCGGCCCCAACGTCTTCTTCGGGCCCGGCGTCACCATCGGCGACGGCGTCGAGATCCGCGCCTTCAGCCATATCGACGGCGCCGAGATCGGCGATGGCGCCATCATCGGGCCGTTCGCCCGCCTACGCCCCGGTGCGCAAATCGGCGAGGGCGTCCATATCGGCAATTATGTGGAGATCAAGGCGGCGGTGATCGAGGCGGGGGCCAAGATCAACCATCTTTCCTATGTCGGCGACAGCCGGGTCGGCGCCGAAACCAACATCGGCGCCGGCACCATCACGTGCAACTATGACGGCTTCGACAAGCATGTCACCGACATCGGCGCCGGCGTCTTCATCGGCTCCAACACCGCCCTGGTGGCGCCGGTGATCGTCGGCGACGGCGCCGTGATCGGCGCCGGATCGGTGATCACCGGCGATGTCGCCCCTGACGCCCTGGCCGTGACCCGCGCCAAACAGACCGAGATCCCGGACGGCGGCGCCGGCTACCGCGCCCGCAAGGGTGGGACCAAACCGTCCTCCACCGGCAAGGGCTGACGATGTGCGGCATCATCGGCATCATCGGCAAGGGCGAAGCGTCACCGCTGCTCATGGAAGGGTTGAGGCGTCTCGAATATCGCGGCTATGATTCGGCCGGCATCGCCACCCTCGATGGCGGTGATATCCAACGCCGCCGCGCCAAGGGCAAGCTGGTCAATCTGGAGACCTTGTTGGATGCGGAGCCCATGGCCGGCACCACCGGCATCGGCCACACAAGGTGGGCCACCCACGGCATCCCCAATGAGTTCAACGCCCATCCCCTGAGCAACGGCCGCGTCGCCGTGGTCCACAACGGCATCATCGAGAATTTCCAGGAGCTGCGCGCCGAGCTCGAAGATCTGGGCTATGGCTTCGAGACCGACACCGACACCGAGGCGGTGGTGATCCTCATCACCCGTTTCCTCGATGACGGCGAGGCCCCGGTCGCCGCCACGCGCAAGGCCCTGGCGCTGATCGAAGGCGCGTTTGCCCTCGGCATCCTGTTCGCCGGCCATGATGATCTTCTGGTGGCGGCAAGGCGGGGCTCGCCCTTGGCCATCGGCCGTGGAGAGGGCGAGATGTATCTTGGCTCCGACGCCCTGGCGCTGGCGCCCCTGACCCAGCGCATCGCTTATCTCGAGGAAGGCGACTGCGCCGCGATCCGCCGGGACGGCGTCACCATCTATGATGCCGCAGGCCTTGAGGTCGAGCGCGAGATCCAGGAGACCGCGGCCTCCGGCGCCCCGGTCGGCAAGGACAATTACCCCCATTTCATGCTCAAGGAGATCTTCGAGCAACCGACAGTGATCGGCGACACGCTCCACAGCGTCTTCAACCCCCAGGCGCGTTCGGTCAATCTGCCGTCCCTGCCGTTCGATTTCGCCGCGGTCGAGCGCATTCAGCTCGCCGCCTGCGGCACCTCGTTCCATGCCGCCATGGTGGCCAAATACTGGTTCGAGACCATCGCCGCCATCCCCGCCGACGCCGATATCGCGTCGGAATTCCGCTACCGCGATGTCCATCTTTCGCCCGGGGGTCTGGCGCTCTTCATCTCCCAATCGGGCGAGACCGCCGACACCTTGGCGGCGTTGCGCCATGCCCGGGACCACGGCCAGCACTGCGCCGCCATCGTCAATGTCGCCGAAAGCCACATGGCGCGCGAAGCCGACGCCACCTTCCTGACCCATGCCGGGCCCGAGATCGGCGTCGCCTCGACCAAGGCCTTCACCACCCAACTGACGGTGCTGGCGACCCTGGTGATCGCGGCCGCAAAGGCCCGGGGCGCCATCGACCACGAACGAGAGGCCGTGCTCAGCGCCGCCATCGCCGAGGTCCCGGCCAGGGCCGCCGAGGTGCTGATCCACGACGACAAGCTGAAGGAATTGGCCGCCGAGGTCGCCCAGGCCCAGACCGTTCTCTATCTCGGGCGCGGCACCGGCTATCCCATCGCGCTGGAGGGCGCGCTCAAGCTCAAGGAGATTTCCTACATCCATGCCGAGGGTTTCGCCGCCGGCGAGATGAAGCATGGCCCCATCGCGCTGATCGACGACACCGTGCCGATCATCGTCATCGCGCCGTCGGACGCCTTGTTTGACAAGACCGCGTCCAACATGCGCGAAGTCATCGCCCGGGGCGGCCGGGTCATCTTCCTGTCAGACGCCCAGGGCATCGCCAGGCTCGGCGACGTGGCGGCGGCGACCATCGAGCTTCCCACCGTCGATCCCTTCGTGGCGCCGATCCTCTACACCATCCCGGTGCAATTGCTCGCCTATCACACCGCCGT
>CBDUSV010000332.1:0-3413 GCA_965369885.1 uncultured bacterium | reverse complement strand
GTGGGGGGGCTCTTATCAATAACCCTGCCGTTGACCCATCCCCCAAAGCCAGCCGTTAACATTGTAATTTTGTTGCTTGTTGTAATATAATTACCCAACCCCTGAACGGTTTCGGAGTTTTTTCCATGCAGCGCGTCAAGCTTGATCAGATTGATCGCCGCATTCTTCGTGATCTCCAGGCCAGTGGCCGCATGACCAATGTGGAATTGGCGCGCCGGGCCGGGATTTCGGCGCCGCCATGTCTGCGCCGAGTCCGCGCTCTGGAGAAGGCGGGCTATATCGGCGGCTACCATGCCGAGATCGACGCCCACGAACTCGGCTTCAAGGAACTGTTCTTCGCCCTGGTCGGGCTCGATAGCCAGTCCCAGGATATCTTGTCGGGTTTCGAGGCGTCCCTGGCCGACTGGCCCGAGGTCCGCGAATGCCACATGATCAGGGGCGGCGGTGATTTCCTCCTCAAGATGGTGGCCCGCGACAAGGAACATCGTGACGCCTTGACCATGGCCATCACCTCGACCAGCCATGTCAGCCGGGTGACCACCTTCGAGACCATCCGCACGTCGAAAGCCCTCTCCGGGGTCCCGGTCGAGGCCGAGGCGCCGGGCTAGAAGCCCACGCCAATCCCGCTATTTATAAGAGACCCTGGTGATTTCGTAGAATCGGTGGCCGCCCGGCGTCGACACTTCGACTTCGTCGCCGGTGGATTTGGAAATCAGCGCCTTGGCCAGGGGTGAGGTGATGGACAAGAGGCCGGAATTGATGTCGGCCTCGTCGGTGCCGACGATCTTGTAGGTGGATTTTTCGCTGGTTTCATCGTCGGTCAGGGTCACGGTGGCGCCGAACCGGATCACCTTGCCCTTGAACTTGGAGGTATCGATGACCTCGGCGCGGCTGAGCTTGTCCTCGAGCTCGGCGACCCGGCCCTCAATGAAGCTCTGGCGGTCGCGGGCCGCATGATATTCGGCATTTTCCGACAAATCGCCATGTTCGCGGGCCTCGGCGATGGCGCGGATGATGGCCGGCCGTTCCTCGGATTTGAGACGCTTCAACTCTTCGACCAGTTGCGCGTTACTGGTCTCTGTCATGGGAATTCTGTCCATTGTCCTCGGCTCAAAGCTTTGTCCCATGGCACGGGCCACGGGACCAACGAAGGTTTCCTTACACCGCGGCTCAATCGCGGCTCCGGTCCACGACCTGACCGAATAATCTAGAATTCATCAGGTTCGGTTAAAATAAGATTGTAGCGGCGCAACTTCAAGGCCGCCACTGCTGAGTGCGGAAATTGCCTGGACCGCGGCCAGGGCGCCCGCCACCGTGGTGTAGTAGGGGATCTTGTGCACCAATGCCGTGCGCCTGAGATCGAAGCTGTCGGTGATGGCCTGGGCCCCTTCGGTGGTGTTGAACACCAGCTCGACCTCGCCGTTGGTCATGGCATCGACGATATGGGGGCGGCCTTCCAGCACCTTGTTGATGACGCCGCATTCAAGCCCTGCCGCGGCCAGGAACTTGGCGGTGCCGCTGGTGGCGATGAGGTCGAAGCCCATCTCCAGGAGTTCCCGGCCCGCCGCCACCATCGCCGGCTTGTCCTTGTCCTTGACCGAAATGAAGACCCTGCCGGTGAGCGGAACCTTGGTTCCGCCGCCGAGTTGGGATTTGGCGAAGGCGCGTCCGAAATCGCGGTCGAGCCCCATCACTTCGCCGGTGGATTTCATCTCCGGGCCCAAGATGATGTCGACGCCGGGGAAGCGCGCAAAGGGGAACACCGCCTCCTTGACCGCCACATGGCCGGTGCGCCCGGTACTGAGATCGAAGTCGGCAAGCGCCTCTCCGGCCATCACCCGGGCGCCGATCTTCGCCACCTGGACGCCGGTGGCCTTGGCGACGAAAGGAATGGTGCGGCTCGCCCGCGGGTTGACCTCGATGATGTAGATGTCGTTGCCCTTGACCGCGAACTGGACGTTCATCAGCCCCACCACACGCAAGCCCTTGGCCAGCGCCTTGGTCTGGCGGCCGATCCTGGCGATGATCTCGGGCTTCAGGGAATGGGGCGGCAGGGCGCAGGCGGAATCGCCGGAATGAATGCCGGCTTCTTCGATATGTTCCATGATGCCGGCGATGTGGGCATCCTTGCCGTCGGCGATGGCGTCGACATCGACCTCGATGGCGTCTTGCAGGAAGGAATCCACCAACACCGGGTTGTCGCCCGATGATTTGACCGCGTTGGCCATGTAATGGTTGAGGGACTCCTTGTCGTGGACGATCTCCATGGCGCGGCCGCCGAGCACATAGGACGGCCGCACCAGCACCGGAAAACCGATCCGGGCGGCGATCGACTGGGCACCGCGCACCGTGAAGGCGGTGCCGTTGGCGGGCTGGCGCAGCTTGAGGCGGCGCAGCAGCTTCTGGAACCGGGCGCGGTCCTCGGCCAGGTCGATGGCGTCCGGCGAGGTGCCGAGGATCGGGATGTTGGCGGCCTCCAGCGCCGCGGCGAGCTTCAACGGGGTCTGGCCGCCGAACTGGACGATGATGCCGAGCAGCTTGCCCCTGGCGCGTTCGACCCGGACCAGCTCGATCACGTCCTCGGCGGTCAGGGGCTCGAAATAGAGCCGGTCCGAGGTGTCGTAGTCGGTCGACACGGTCTCCGGGTTGCAATTGACCATGATCGATTCGATGCCGATGTCGGCCAGGGCATAGGCGGCATGGACGCAGCAATAGTCGAACTCGATGCCCTGGCCGATGCGGTTGGGGCCGCCACCGAGGATGATGACTTTCTTGCGCCCCGACGGGGCGGCTTCGCATTCGCCGGCGCTGGCGCCGTCGCCTTCATAGGTCGAATACATATATGGCGTCTGGGACGGGAACTCGGCGGCGCAGGTGTCGATGCGCTTGTAGCTGGGCCGCACCCTGAGCCGGTGGCGCGCCCGGGCGACACGGGCCTCGGTGGTGCCGGTGAGCTCGGCAATGCGGGCGTCGGAGAAGCCCAGCTTCTTGAGCCGCGTCATTCCGGCGCGGTCCTTGGGCAGGCCGGTTTCGCGGATCCCGGCCTCGGTCTTGACCAAATCCTCGATCACGGCGAGGAACCAGGGGTCGTAATGGCAGGCGCGGTGGATGTCGTCGATGCCGAGGCCGAAGCGGAAGGCCTGGGCGATGACCAGAAGCCGGTCCGGCGACGGCCGCGCCAGGGCGCGGCGGATGACGTCGCGGTTCTTGCCGTCGTCGGCGCCGATGACGGCGCCGGGGATGTCGATCTCGTTGAGGCCGGTGAGGCCGGTCTCCATCGAGCGTAGCGCCTTCTGCAGGGATTCCGCGAAGCTGCGGCCGATCGACATGGCCTCGCCGACCGAACGCATCGACGTGGTCAGCAGCGCCTCGGTGCCGGGGAACTTCTCGAAGGTGAAGCGCGGCACCTTGGT
>CBDUSV010000331.1:0-3424 GCA_965369885.1 uncultured bacterium | reverse complement strand
GTAGCATTCACCATCAACGGCAAATCGTCGCGGACCAGCGCCAAGGCGGACACACCGCTTTTGTGGGTCATCCGCGAGCATCTCAAACTGACCGGGACCAGGTTCGGTTGCGGCGCCGGGTTGTGCGGCGCCTGCACTGTCCATGTCAATGGCACCGCGGTGCGGTCGTGCCAGACCGAAGTCGGCAGCGTCGCCGGCAAGACGGTGACGACCATCGAGGGCCTGAATTCCAAACATGCCTTGCAGAAGGCCTGGGTCGCCGAACAGGTGCCCCAATGCGGCTACTGCCAGTCGGGCCAGATCATGAAGGCGGCGGAACTGCTCGCCAAGAACAAGAGCCCGTCGCGCGACGACATCGTCAGCCACATGAACGGCAACATCTGCCGTTGCGGCACCTACACCCGGATCATCAGCGCCATTCAGCGCGCCGCGAAGGAGGCCTAAGCCATGACTAAACTGACCTCCATGGGACCAGAACTTTCCCGCCGTGGGTTCCTTGCCGGGACCGGCGGCCTCACCTTCGCCGTAGCGCTGGGCGCGAACGGCGTCACCCTGATCTCACCTGCCCAGGCCAAGGCCGCGGGCCAGGAGATTTCCGTCTGGGTCCGTATCACACCCGACAACATGATCACCATCCTCTCCCCCGCCGCCGAAATGGGCCAGGGATCGATGACCAGCGTGCCGTTGGTCCTCGCCGAGGAGCTTGACGCCGATTGGGACAAGGTCGTCCTCGAAATGGCCCCGGCCGATCCCAAGATTTATGGCTACACCCGCAAGCGCCGTGGCCGCGTCAGCCAAAGCATGGCCATCGTCGGCTCCCGCGCCGTGATGATGTTTTACAAACAGATGCGCATGGCCGGCGCCCAGGCCCGCAAGGTGCTGATCAACGCCGCGGCCAAGAAATGGGGCGTGAGTGCGGCCTCGCTCAAGACCGAGCCCAGCGTCGTGGTGCACCCGGCGTCGGGCCGGCGCATGAGTTACGGCGAGATCGCGTCCTTCGCCAAGATGCCGGCCAAGATGCCCAAGGTCGACAAGGGCGAGCTCAAGAAAAAGAAGGACTTTCGCCTGATCGGCACCTCGGTGCCGCGCCACGACATTCCGGCAAAGACCAATGGCACGGCGAAATATGCTTCCGACGTCCAGGTTCCGGGCATGGTCTATGCCTCCACCGTCCATTCGCCGGTGCAGGGCGGCAAGCCCAAAAGCTGGAACGAGGCCGCCATCAAGAAGCTTCCCGGTGTGCTTGGCACCATCAAGCTGAAACAGGGCGTCGCCGTGATCGCCGACAACTTCGAAAATGTGCTGGCGGCTCGGGGTGAGCTCAAGATCACGTGGTCGAAGGGCAAGGCGGCGGGCTTCGATTCCGAAACCGCCCTTGAAACAGACTATCCCCGGATGGCGAACGATCCCAAGACCAAGATCAAGAGCCTGCAGAAGGTCGGCGACGACAAGGCGGCCTTTGCCTCGGCGGCCAAGACCTTCAAGGCCGAGTACAGGAGCGACATGGGCTATCACGCCCAGATGGAGCCCCTGAACGCCGTTGCCAGCTTCGACGCGGCGGCCAACCGGGCCGAGATCTGGGAAGGCACCCAGGCGCCGGGCCGGTCGCGGTCCAACATCGCCAAGGCCTTGGGCTTGAAGAAGAGCCAGGTCAACCACCACCAGATGTATCTGGGTGGCGGGTTCGGGCGCCGCTCAAACACCGACTACACCATCGAGGCGGCGCTGATTTCCAAAGCGATCAACAAACCCGTCAAGATGATCTGGACCCGGGAAGAGGACATCGCCTACGGCATGTTCCGGCCCCAGGCCCTTCTGCAACTGGAGGCGGCGCTCGATAAATCCGGCAAGGTCGTGGGCTGGCGGCATTCCGTCACCGGCGACGGCAAACGCTTGCTGCATTCGGGGATCAAGAACTTCTATTACAAGATTCCCAACAAGAATATCGAACGCCGCGGCGCCTCCCACGGTATCCGCCTCAAGCATTGGCGCGCCGTGGGCCATGTCTTCAACGTCTATGCCATCGAATCCTTCGTCGACCAGTTGGCGGCGGCGGAAGGCATGGATCCGCTTGACTTCCGGCTTCAGCGCATGTCGCCGATCGCCAAGGCCGAGCGCGTGTTGAAAACCGTGGCCAAGATGTCGGACTGGGGCAAGAAGCGGCCCAAGGGCCGGGCGATCGGCCTGTCCATGACCGAACGCTCGAAATCCCTCGGCGCCCATGTGGCGGAAATCTCGCTTGACCGCCAAACCGGCAAGATCCGGGTCCACAAGGTGTGGGCCGCGATCGACGCCGGCACCGTGGTCCAGCCCGAGGCCGCGAAGCACAACATCGAAAGCGGCATCATCTATGGCCTGTCATCGGTGTTGAAGGAACGGGCCACCATGAAGAACGGGACCGTGGAGCAGACCAATTTCCACGATTACGAGGTCCTGCGCATGGCGGAAGCCCCCGAAGAACTCCATGTCGAGTTCCTCGACCGCGACACCAAGCCCACCGGCATCGGCGAGATCGGCAATCCCGGCACCGCCGCCGCCGTCGCCAATGCCTTCCATGCGCTCACCGGCAAGCGGCTCCATCACATGCCGTTCACGCCGGAGCGCGTCAAGGCGGCGTTAAAAGCCTAACTCTCCTTTTGCTCTCCTACAGGGCCGTGGTCCATAAGGGCCGCGGCCCTTTTTTATAGGCACGGGGGCGTGGCTTTCGTATTGTGTGGGGCGATGAAGTTCCCCATTTCCGCGCTTTTGAGGTGTCCGTCATGCCCGACGATCTGACAAAACCCCGCTTCGACAAATCGAAGCTGCCGTCCCGCCACGTCACCGAGGGGCCCGAGCGCGCCCCCCACCGGTCGTATTATTACGCCATGGGCCTGACCGAGGAGCAGATCCACCGCCCGTTGGTCGGTGTTGCCACCTGCTGGAACGAAGCCGCGCCGTGCAACATCACCCTCAACCGCCAGGCCCAATCGGTCAAGAAGGGCGTCGATGCCGAGGGCGGCACCCCGCGCGAGTTCACCACCATCACCGTCACCGACGGCATCGCCATGGGCCATGCCGGCATGAAGTCGTCCCTGGTCAGCCGCGAGGTCATCGCCGATTCGGTGGAGCTCACCATGCGCGGCCACTGCTATGACGCCCTGGTCGGGCTCGCCGGCTGCGACAAGTCGTTGCCCGGCATGATGATGGTGATGCTGCGCCTCAACGTACCCTCGGTGTTCATGTATGGCGGCACCATCCTGCCCGGCAAATTCAAGGGCAAGGACGTCACCGTGGTCGATGTCTTCGAGGCCGTCGGCAAGTTCGCCGCAGGCACCATGACGGCGGAGGATCTTTACGATCTCGAATGCGTGGCCTGCCCGTCGGCGGGGTCGTGCGGCGGCCAGTTCACCGCCAACACCATGGCCTGCGTGTCGGAAGCCATCGG
>CBDUSV010000330.1:0-3428 GCA_965369885.1 uncultured bacterium | reverse complement strand
GGCATCGGCCAAGCGGTCGGTGGCATGATCGACATGGACCACCCGGCGTTCTCCGGTGAGGGAAAGCGACGCCGCCTCGTCGGCAAGCCGTGATAGATCCCCATCAAGGGTGCGGGCGTCGATGCGGGAAATCTGGAACGGATCGTCGCGGCTGCCGGCGACGGCTTCGATCAGGGTGTCGGTGCGCTCCCGCACCAGGCCATCATCGGGGCCATAGATCAGGGCGGCGTGGCACCGGGAGTCGGGCTTGCGAACAAAACCTTCGATACGGTTGGCTGCAATCTTCAAGGCATGGTTCCCATGGCGGTGATATAAGTTGTTGCTAGGTGGCGCGGTGGCGGCGGCTGAAATAGATGGCAAGACGCGCCGAGATTTCGTCGCTGAGGTCACGGGTGGCCCGGGTGGTGGCGTCGTTGAGCGAAGCGATGGTGGCGAATTCGGACTCGAGAATGTTGTAGCTGTTGGACGACCGCGACAGTCCCTTGAACAGAACCTTGCCGGTGCGGATGTCGCTGAGGATGAACTTCGCCGATAGTACCAGATTGGCGCGGGTCGCGGTCTCATCCTTACGGATGGCGAGTGCGACCGTGACCGTCTTCAGATTTACCTTGAGCCGGTAAAAAGGCTCGCGCGGTAACCCCAAGGGATTGAGCCGGTCACGCAGGAAGTTGTGAAGCTTCTGCCCCTCGCGGTTGGCAATGGTGGTGATGCTGACCAAGGCCAGCTCTTGGGTCGAGGCCGACCCGGCGCGTTGGCCATAAAGCGGCTGAAAGCCGCAGGCACCGAGAGCCGGCGCGGCAAGGCAAAGCGCCACTATGGCGGCCCTAAAGCACGACATTTATCACCCGATTGGGGACGACGATGACTTTTCTCACGGCCTTGCCGTCGGTGAGGGCGGCAACCGCGGGGAGCGCCAGGGCCGCGGCCTCGGCGTCATCGCGGCCGATATCGCGGGCGAGATCGAGCGTGCCGCGAAGCTTGCCATTGACTTGGACGGCGATGGTGATGCGGTCGTCGATGGTGAGCGCATCATCGGCCTCGGGCCACGGCGCGGCGGCGACCAAGCCGTCATGGCCGAGCGCCCGCCACAGTTCCTCCGCCAAATGCGGCATCATCGGCCCGATCAGCAGCGCCAGGGTCTCGAGCCCTTCGCGCCGCGCCCAGTTCATATCATCTCCACCTTCGGTGGTTTCGGCCAGCAGGTTGGTGAGTTCCCGCACCCGGGCGACGGCGCGGTTGAAATGGAAGCGGTCGAAATCACCACTGACCGCGGCAATAGCCTTGTGCACCCCGCGGCGAAGCTCATGGGCGGCCTCGCCAAAGTCATTGGGCTTGGGGCTTCCGTGTGGGGCCAGGTTGGGCGCGGCGTCTTCGACCATGGTCCACAGCCGGTTGATGAAGCGCCACGCGCCCTCGATGCCGGCGTCGGTCCAATCGAGATCCCGTTCCGGCGGGCTGTCGGACAGCATGAACAAGCGGATGGTGTCGGCTCCGTAAGCCTCGATGATGGCGGCGGGGTCGACCACGTTCTTGCGGGATTTGCTCATCTTTTCCGAACGCCCGACGGTGACCGGTGAGCCGTCCTCGAGGTGAACGACCTTGCCGTCGTGGCGCCGCACCTGGTCGGGCAGCAGCCAGTTGCCGGCGCCATCGCGGTAGGTCTCGTGGCACACCATGCCCTGAGTCAAAAGCCCGGCGAAAGGCTCGTCAAGACCGAGATAGCCGCATTTGCCAAGCGCGCGGGTGAAGAAACGGGAATACAACAAATGAAGCACCGCGTGTTCGATGCCACCGATATATTGATCGACCGGCAGCCAATAATCGGCGGCCTCGCGGGTGAAGGGTGCGTCGGCCACCGGCGACGTAAAGCGCGCGAAATACCACGATGATTCGACGAAAGTATCGAAGGTGTCGGTTTCGCGTTCGCCATCACCGCCGCATTTGGGGCACGGAACATGCTTCCAGCTGTCATGGCGGTCGAGGGGATTTCCCGGTTCATCTAAATTGACGTCGTCCGGTAGGGTCACCGGCAGATCGCTTTCCGGCACCGTCACCATGCCGCACGCGGGGCAATGGATGATGGGAATGGGACATCCCCAATAGCGTTGACGCGAAATGCCCCAATCGCGGAGCCGGTAGACGGTAACGGCTTCGCCGTCGCCGGCCTCTTCCATGCGCTGGGCGACGGCGTCCTTGGCCTTGGCCATGGCCATGCCGTCGAGGAAATCGGAATTGATCAGGACCCCGTCCTCGGTATAGGCCTCATCGGCGATGGTAAAGCCCGCCGCATCGGAGCCCTTGGGCGCGACCACCGGGCGCACCGGCAGATCGTATTTGCGGGCGAATTCAAGATCGCGCTGGTCGTGGGCGGGGCAGCCGAAAATGGCGCCCGAGCCATATTCCATGAGCACGAAATTGGCCACATAGACCGGCAGTTCGCGCCCGTCGACAAAAGGGTGCCGGGCAATGATTCCGGTATCGAAACCTTTTTTCTCGGCGGTCTCAATGGCGGCTTCCGCCGTGCCCAGCCGGTTGCAGTCCTGAATGAACGCGGCCAGGCCGTCATCGGCGCCGGAAAGCGCATCGGCCAGGGGATGGTTGGGGGAGACGGCACAGAAAGAGGCACCGAAGATGGTGTCGGGCCGGGTGGTGAAGACCTCAAGCGGCCCATCGAAGCCATCAAGCGCCTTCGCGGTGTCCGCCGATACCGCCCCGGACGGGGCCAGGTGGAAGGACATGCGCAAGCCTTGCGACCGGCCGATCCAGTTTTCCTGCATCAGGCGCACCCGGTCGGGCCAGCGTTCCAGGGTCTTAAGGCTCTCGATCAGATCGTCGGCGAAATCGCTTATGCGGAGAAACCATTGGGATAGCATGCGTTTTTCCACCGGCGCGCCGGAACGCCAGCCCCGGCCGTCGATCACCTGCTCATTGGCCAGCACGGTATGGTCGACCGGGTCCCAATTGACCCAGGATTCCTTGCGGTAGGCGAGATCGGCGGCGAGGAAATCGAGGAACATCTTCTGTTCAAAGCGGTAATAGTCGGGGCTGCAGGTGGCGATCTCCCGCGACCAGTCATAGGACAGCCCCATGGCCTTCAATTGCCGAGACATGGCTTCGATGTTCTGATAAGTCCATTTGCCGGGATGGATGTTGTTTTCGATCGCCGCGTTCTCGGCGGGCATGCCGAAGGCGTCCCAGCCCATGGGGTGAAGCACGTTATAGCCCCGGGCGCGTTTGTAGCGCGCCACCATGTCGCCCAGGGTGTAGTTGCGGACATGGCCGACATGGATACGGCCAGACGGGTAGGGGAACATTTCCAGGACATAATATTTTTGCCGCCCGGGATCCTCGCTGGCCCGGAAACAGCCGCGCTCTTCCCAGATGGCCTGCCATTTGGCCTCGGTTTCCTTGAAGTTGTAGCGCGGCAT
>CBDUSV010000329.1:0-3432 GCA_965369885.1 uncultured bacterium | reverse complement strand
GTATCTGGCCCGAGCTCAACGGCCTTGCCCCGGAGATCACCACCCAGCTTGAGATCGAAGCCCGCTATGCCGCCTATCTGGAGCGCCAATCGGCCGATATCCGCGCCTTCCGCCGCGATGAGGCCTTGGGCCTGCCGGCCGATCTCGATTATGGCCGTATCGGTGGCCTGTCCAACGAGGCCCGGGAGCGCCTGAATGCCGCTCAACCCGAGACCCTGGGCGCGGCATCCCGGATTTCCGGGGTGACGCCGGCGGCCCTGACGGCGCTGTTGGCCTATGTCAAGGGCGCTGGGCGTAGCCGGGTCGGCCTATAATCCCGAGTGAGTTGCAGCGCCAATGCAATGTTTCACGTGAAACAATGACCCCACCCATGACCCCAGACCAGTTCCAGCGCCAATGCAATGTTTCACGTGAAACAATGGACCGCCTGGTCACCTATGGCCGCTTACTGGAGAAATGGCGCGGCGCCATCAATCTGGTCAGCCGCGCCAGCCTGGGGGATCTGTGGCGCCGCCATATGCTCGATTCGGCCCAGCTTTACGAATATATCAAGCCCATTGGCCCCATTGGCGCCAATCCCGCCCGCGACCCGGTGATCCTCGATCTCGGCAGCGGCGCCGGGTTTCCGGGCCTGGTCCTGGCCATCATGGGGGCGGGGGAGGTCCACCTGGTCGAGTCCGATCAGCGCAAATGCACCTTCCTCGAGGCGGTGGCGCGGGAGACCGCAACCTTGGTCACGGTCCACCGCCGGCGCATCGAAGATCTGGCGCCTTTTGCCTGCGATGTGGTCACTGCCCGGGCCCTGGCCCGTTTGGACCGGCTTTTGGCCTATGCCGTGCCGTTTCTGGGCCCGGAAGGCGAATTTTTGGTCCTCAAGGGCAAGATGGCCAAAGAAGAATTGACCGAGGCCGAAAAAAATTGGAGTATGCGCGCGGAATGCTTCACCAGCGCATCGGATCCCACCGGTGTCATCTTGAGGCTGAGGGATATAGCCCGTGACCCTGCCCACGGATGTTCCTGAGTTCATTGCCCCGGCCAGCCGTGGCAACACCCGCATTGTCGCCGTTGCCAACCAGAAGGGTGGCGTCGGCAAAACCACCACCACCATCAATCTTGCCACCGCCTTGGCCGCGGTGGGCAAGAAGGTCCTGATCATCGATCTCGATCCCCAGGGCAATGCCTCAACCGGGCTTGGGATCAGCAACGCCATGCGCACCACCACCGCCTATGACGTGTTGATCAACGGCGCCACCCTGGCGGCGGCGACCATGCCGTCCATGGTGCCGGGTTTGGCGGTGGTGCCGTCCTCGGTCAATCTGGCGGCGGCGGAGCTCGAACTGGTGGCATTGGCGGAACGCGACCATGTGCTGCGAGACCGCATCACCGAAGCCGGCCTCGATGTGGATCACGTGCTGATCGACTGTCCGCCGGCCCTGGGGCTCTTGACCCTCAATGCCCTGGCGGCGGCGGATGCGGTGCTGGTGCCCCTGCAATGCGAGTTTTTCGCCCTGGAAGGGCTAAGCCATTTGCTTAAGACCATCGAACGGGTGCGGCGCCACCTCAATTCCCGCCTGGAATTACAAGGGGTTGTGCTGACCATGTTCGACAAACGCAACAATCTGTCTGAGCAGGTGGCGATGGACGTGCGAAGCTTCATTGGCGACAAGGTCTATGACACCGTGATCCCCCGCAATGTCCGGGTCTCGGAAGCGCCGTCCTTCGGCAAGCCGGTTCTGCTCTACGACATGGGGTGTGCCGGATCCCAGGCCTATATGCATCTGGCCCGCGAAGTGCTGCGCCGCGAGCAGGAGAACAGACCATGAGCGAGAAAGATACGATCCCGAAACAAAAACAGCGTGGTTTGGGCCGTGGCTTGGCGGCATTGTTCGGCGAAGAGGAAGAGGATTACGCCGAGCTTGACCGCGTGCGCCAGACCAAGACAGTGCCGGTCGAGTTCCTGCGGCCCAACCCGTTCCAACCGCGGCGCAATTTCGACGAAGAGCAGATCAACGCCTTGGTCGATTCCGTGCGCGAACAGGGCATCTTGCAGCCCATCTTGGTGCGCCGCCATGGCGAGGAGGCCAACACTTACGAAATCGTCGCCGGCGAGCGGCGCTGGCGGGCGGCGCAACTGGCGAAACTCCACGAAGTGCCGGTGATCATCAAGGAGATCAGCGATAAGGATTCCCTCGAGATTGCCCTGGTCGAAAACATCCAACGCCAGGATCTCAATGCCCTGGAAGAGGCCGAAGGCTATCAGCGTCTGATGAACCAGTTCTCCCATACCCAGGAGAATCTAGCCCGCGCCGTGGGCAAGAGCCGCAGCCATGTCGCCAACACCTTGCGGCTATTGAACCTTCCCGAGGCGGTCAAGCGTCTGGTGGATAAAAATGTGCTCTCCGCCGGCCACGGACGCGCTTTGTTGAACGCCGATGATCCCGAGGCCTTGGCCCGCCTGGTCGCCAAAAAAGGCCTCAATGTGCGCCAGACCGAAAGGCTGGTGAAGAGAGCCAAGTCCAAGGACAGCGGCGCCAAGGCCACCACCACATTTGCCAAGGATAGCGACACCATGGCCTTGGAACGGGATCTGTCGACCCTGCTTGGCCTCAAGGTCACCATCGGCTTTCGCGGCAATGGCGGCGAGCTCACCATCCATTACCGCACCCTGGAACAGCTCGACGACGTCTTGCGGCGCCTCAATCACGAAGGGACGGAACTGCCGAGAATGGCGGCGGCGCCGGCTGAGGAGACATCGGCTGCGGAAGGCGGCCCGGAGGCCTGAGAGCCGGTGTCGTCGGCACGCCCATCACCAGGCCGCTAAGCCCACTCCGGCGGCGAGCCCGAAACTTCATTTTGAAATCGTAATAAATCACCGATCATGGGAAGGCGGCAAACTTCGGCGGCCAAATCAGCCCCGGCCGGCGCCGGCCTTGCGCTGCGCCCCGGCGGCATGGGCAATGCGCATCAGGGCCCGGGAACAGATGGCGGCGTCGGGCGCGCCGGTGGTCTTGCAGGCCCGTTCCGCGTCGAGCAAAATCTCGAGGGCAGACGCGATGCGACGCGCCGGCCATTGGCCAAGCTGGGACCGAAAGGCGGGGGCAAATTTATAAAACACCTTTGGCCTGAGGGCGCCCATTGCACTGTCAGGGCTGGTGCCACCGGCAATCATTCCGGTAACGTAATGGAGTCGTTGGAAATGGCGGTTTGCCGCCCTCAGCACCGAGACGGCACTGGCGCCCTCGAAGAACAGGCGCTGTAGGATGCGGTCGAGGTCACCCTGACGGCCGCCGGCGGCGGCAAAGACCAGATCATCGAGGCCGCGGGCGGCGGAATCGCCGACACATGCCATGGCGGCGTCAAGATCGGCCTCGCCGCCTTGGCCGACATAGAGCGCCAGCTTTTCGGTTTCGGCCCGGGTCATCTTGCGGTCGG
>CBDUSV010000328.1:0-3443 GCA_965369885.1 uncultured bacterium | reverse complement strand
GAAAGCCCCATCCAGGACAGCCAAGCACGGCTGAGCGCGGGTCCTATCTGCTTAGGGCTGGCCACGCTCGAGCGCCGGCGCCATGGTCCGGGTCCGGCGGGTCGCCCACAGCCAGGCCATGATGCAGATCACCGCGCCGGCGCCGAGGGTGAGTTGTAGCCCGAAGCGTTCGGCGAGCCATCCCATCAACAGCGCGCCGACCGCCGGCACGCCCCGGTAGATCACCGAATAAAGTGACATCACCCGTCCGCGCATGGCCTCATCCACCGCCGACTGCAGCAAGGTCTGGGTGCCGACGCCGCTTGCGATCATGGCGAACCCGGCGCCGGCCAGGAACAACAGCGCCAGCCAGAAAATATCGGTCGCGGTGAAGGCCAGGAGCGTTAGCCCGATGAACAGGATATTGGCGACGACCAACCTGGTCAGACCCAACACCGGGCCGCGCTGGGCCAGCCAATAGGCCCCGATCATGGCGCCGAACCCCACCGCCGATGCCAACCAGGCCAGCCCGTCGGCGCCACGGTGAAAGACGTCATCGGCGAAGGCGGGCAGCAGATCGACCACCGGACGGGTCGCCACCGAAGACAGGGTCAGCAGCACCAATACCGGCCCGATGCCGGGATGGGTGGCGACATAGCGGTAGCCGTCGGCAATGTCGCTGAGCATATTGCCGCGCTCGCCCGGGGGGCGGTCCGGGGGCGCCAGGTCCATGCGCAACAGCCCAATGGCAAGTATGAGGTAGCCAACGGCGTTCAGGGCAAAGATGAATGAAACTCCCCAGCTGGCAAGGAGGACGACGCCGGCGATCGCCGGGCCGATGAAACGCGAGCCGTGGAACAGGGTGGAGTTGAAGGCGATGGCGGCGGAGAGATCCTCGCGGGGGACGCATCTGGGGATCACCGACATCCTCGCCGCGGTGCTGAAGGGATTGTTGAGGCCCAATAAGAGGACAAGCCCGACCAGGAGTTCGATGGTGATGACGCCCGAGATGGTGAAGGCCCACAGCGCGACCGCTTGGAATATGATGATGATCTGGGTGACGATCATCGGTCGCATCGGGTCGATGCGGTCGATCAGCGCGCCGGCAAAGGGGCTGATCAGGACCCCCGGCGCGAGATCGGCAAAGGCGACAACGCCGAGCCAGGTCGGCGATGCGGTCAATTTCCAGGCCAGCCAGCCGACCGCGACCCGATACATCCAGGTGGTCACCAGGCACGGCACCATGGTCCAGGTGATGATGGCGTAATTGCGGTGGCGCATGGCGCTACCGATGACGCGAAGTCCGGATATGCCGATCATGGCATGCTCACTCCGCCTTCACGGTTTCCAGGGCCGGGGTCACCACTTGCACGCGCTGGGTTATCCATAGCCAGGCCAACAGGCAAAGCAAGCCGCCGCTGGCGACCGGCAGGCGCAGCCCGAAGCTTTCCGAAAGGATTCCCATGGTCAGGGCGCCGAGGGCGGGGCCGCCTTGATGGATCAGGGTGAACAGGGACATGACACGGCCGCGCATGGTGCCTTCCACCGAGGATTGGATCAGGGTCATGGTGCCGACGCCCGAGATGATCATGCCGAAGCCGGTCACCACCAGGGCGGGGATCGCCAGCCAGAAAATGGTGGTCGCGGTGAATACCCACAACGATGCGACGATGATCAGAGACGATGTGGTCACCAGCTTGGTCAGCCCCTGGATACCTTCGCGCGCCAGCAGCCAAATGCCGGCAAGCATGGCGCCGAACCCCACCGCCGAGGTCATCCACGCCAATCCGGCCGGGCCACGGTTGAACACCGCATCGACGAAACCGGGCAACAGATCGGAGATCGAGCGCGATGCGAATGCGGTCACGAACACGAACATCAGCATCGGCCCGATGCCGGGATGGCGTGCCGCATAGCGAAAGCCTTCCATCATCTCGCTGAAGATTCCGTCACCGCCGCGCACCATCTTGTCGCGGATCTCGACCCTGAGGCTGAGAAGAATGGCGAGGAAGATCGCGAAGCTGAAGGCGTTGATGGCGAAGGCGGGACCAACGCCGCCATTGGCGATGACGATGCCGGCCACGGCGGGGCCCAGGAACCGGGCAACGTTGAAGATGATCGAATTGATGGCGATGGCCGGCGAGAGATCCTCACGGGGCACAAGATTGGGCACCAGGGCGAGACGCGACGCGGTATGGAAGGCGTGGCACATGCCGAGAACAGCGGTCAGGGCAAACAGCACCTCGATGGTCACGACGCCGGAAAAATACAGTGTGGTCAGGACCATGGCCTGCACCATCAACAGGAACTGGGCCAGGGCCGACAGCTTCAAGCGGTCGAAGCGGTCGGCCATGACCCCGGCGAAAGGCGAGGCCGCCACCATCACGGCAAGATCGGTGGCGGCGATGATGCCGAGCCACGCGCCCGATCCCGTGAGCTGCCAGGTCAGCCACCCGGTGGCGACGCGCTGGGTCCAGGTCCCGATCAGGGAACATGTGCTGCCGATGGTGTAGTTGCGGTAATTTCCATTGCGCATCACCTTGATGGCGCCGTGAAATCCGATCCGCGGTCTCATGGGGGTTTGGTGTCCTGTGGGTTTGGTGTCCTGTAGTGTGGCGCGGCTACAACTACCCTGCTTGGTGGCCTTGGGCAATCGCTGGATGGGGAGTGGCCGGAGTCCCGGGTTGTGGTGGGGGGTGATTTCTCGCGCCGGGCGGAGTATAGGGACGGGGCGAACAAACCAATCGGATTTCGGCCATGACCATCGTGGTGACCGGCGCCGCCGGCTTCATCGGCTTTCACGCCGCCAAAGCGCTTGTTGAGCGCGGCGAAGACGTGGTCGGCATCGACAATCTATCCGACTACTATGATGTCGCGCTCAAGCAGGCGCGCATCGGGCGCCTTTCGGGCGAAGACAATTTCACCTTCCGGCGTCTCGACATCGCCGACCGCGATTCCCTCGATAAGTTTTTCAGTGATTATAATGGGATAGACCGCGTTCTTCATCTTGCAGCACAGCCCGGGGTGCGCTATTCCCTGATCAATCCCCACGCCTATGGCGAGGCCAACATCACCGGACATCTCAACCTCATCGAGGCCTGCCGGCGGCTCGACGGGCTCCGTCATGTGGTCTACGCCTCGTCGTCGTCGGTCTATGGCGGCAACACCAAACTGCCCTTCGCCGTCGGCGACGCGGTGGACCGGCCGGTGTCGCTTTACGCCGCGACCAAGCGGGCCGATGAGCTGATGAGCCATTGCTACAGCCATCTCTACCGCATGCCGATGACCGGGCTTCGCTTCTTCACGGTCTATGGTCCGTGGGGGCGGCCGGACATGGCGGCGTATCTTTTCACCAAGGCGATTTTTGAAGGCGAGACCATCCGTGTCTTCAATCACGGCGACATGAAACGGGACTTCACCTATATCGACGATATCATCACCGGCGTGCTGGCCTGTCTGGACCA
>CBDUSV010000327.1:0-3444 GCA_965369885.1 uncultured bacterium | reverse complement strand
TCGCCACCGCGGCGCTCATTGTGGACCCGGAGTTCGAAATCATAGAACGCGATCTGGCGCACCACGGTGTTGAGCATGTCCTCGATCTTCGACGCCACCAGCACCCGGCGGCGCGCCCCGTCGGTCTCGGCGTCCACCAGGGCGCGGAAGGTCAGCATTTCGCCGAACACCGACGCGGTCTCGGCCAGGGTCAAGGGCGTGTCGGACAACAAATGGCCCTGGGGTGCGGCCAGCACCTGATGGATGCCGTGGCCGAGCTCGTGGGCCAGCGTCATCACGTCCCGGGTCTTGCCCTGGTAATTGAGCAGGATATAGGGGTGGGCCGCCGGCACCGTCGGATGGGAAAAGGCGCCCGGCTCCTTGCCCGGCCTCACCCCGGCGTCGATCCAGTGCCCGGTGAAGAAACCCTCGGCGATGCCGGCCAACTCGGGGGCGAAGGCGGCGTATGACGCCAGCACCCGGCCCTTCGCCTCGTCCCAGGGAATGGCCTTGTCTTCGTCGTCGGGCAAGGGCGCGTTGCGGTCCCAATACTTCAACTTATCGACACCCAGCCATTCGGCCTTGAGCCGGTAATAGCGGTGCGAAAGCTTGGGGTAGGCCGCCTTGACCGCGCCGGCCAGGGCGTCGACCACCTCGTCCTCGACGAAATTGGAAAGATTGCGCGACGATGGCGGCGCCGGGAAGGAACGCCAGCGATCCTCGATCTCCTTGTCCTTGGCCAGGGTGTTGGTGATCAGGGCCAGCACTTCCACGTTTTCGCCGAGGGTCTTGCCGATGGCCTCGCCGGCCTCGCGGCGTTGGGCCGCATCCTTGCTCGACATCAGGTGGAAGGCCTCGGCGCTGGTCAATTCCTTACCCCCGATGGCAAAGCGCAGCCGGGCATTGGTCTCGTCGAACAGCCGTATCCAGGCGCTACGCCCGGCGACCGATTTCTCGTGGAGAATCTTTTCCAGGTCTTCGCTCAACTGATGGTCACGGAAGGCGCGGACGTCCCGGATCCAGGGGCGGTAACGGCTAAGCTTGGCGGACTTGAAGGCGCCGTCGAAGTACCCGTCATCGAGGTGGTTGATCTCGAGCGTGAAGAACAGAAGCCCAGTCGAGATGTCGGTCACCTGTTCCTGGGTGGTCTGATAGAACCGGGCGGTTTCGCCATCGGTGACCGCGGTGGCATAGAGCAGCTGGGCAAAGCTCATGATCCGCGACAGCATCTCGTCGATGGCCTCGAACTCGGCGATGGCTTCAGCCATGGCGTCGCCGTCAAGGCTTTCGAGCTTGCCGTGATAGCGGTCCTCGAACGCCTTGGCGCGGTCGGTGGAAGATGTCAGATCCTGGGCCAGCTCCTTGGATGAGCGGCCGGGATAGAGATCGTCCAGATTCCAGCGCGGCAGTTCGGTCATGGGTTACTCCTGAAAGCGGTGCGGGTTATAAGGACTGCGACAATAGAGATGGGGAAACCGCGGCGCCATGACAACAATCGAGACCGCAGCCGAAGACTGGCCGAGCCTGCCGGCGATGTTCTTCGCCCAGGCCGCGCGTCTGGCCCCGAAGCCGTTCCTGTGGGCCAAGCACGGCGGCGCCTGGCGCGCGCTGAGTTGGGGTGAGGTCGCCCAGAAAGCGCGGACGCTCTCCCGGGGTCTCACCGCCCTTGGCCTCAAGCCCGGCGACCGGGTGGTTTTAGTTTCGGAAAATCGGCCCGAATGGCTGATTGCCGACATCGCCATCATGGCGGCGGGGTGCATCACGGTTCCGGCCTACGTCACCAACACCGCCGACGACCATCTCCATGTGCTCAACAACTCCGGCGCCCGCATAGCCATGGTCTCGACCACGCGCCTGGCCCAGCGGCTGCTGCCGGCGGCGGTCAGGGCAGGCCAGTTGGAGACCGTCATCGCCCTGGAAAAACCCGAACTTGACCAGTCCCTCGGGGTCGATCTGCGCACCTGGCAAGAGATCGAGGATCTGGGCGCCAGCGCAGATGAGGGTGCGGGCGGCGCGGGCGAAGAGGGCGGCGCGGAGCCCATTGCCGGCAAGCGCGAGGACACGGCGTGCATCATCTACACGTCGGGCACCGGCGGCGCGCCCAAGGGGGTGATGCTGTCCCATGGCGCCATTCTTAGCAACTGCGCCAACACGCGCTCTATCTTGCGCCACCTCCATTTCCACAACGACGTGTTCTTGTCGTTCCTGCCGCTGTCGCACTCCTATGAGCACACCGCGGGCCAGTTCCTGCCCATCATCGTCGGCGCCCAGATCTATTATGCCGAGGGCGCCGACACCATCGCCGCCAACATGGCCGAGGTGCGGCCGACCCTGATGACGGCGGTGCCGCGGTTCTATGAGACCCTGCAGCAACGCATCAGCCATGGCGTCAACCGCACCGGCGGTTACCGGAAAAAGCTGTTCGACCGCACATTGGAACTGGGCCGGGCACGCTATCTGGCGCCCCAATCCCTTGGGCTGGGCGCGCGCATCACCGACGCCATGCTCTCCCTGTTGGTGCGCCGGGCGATCCGCCGGCGCTTCGGCGGTCGCCTCAAGGCCTTCATTTCCGGCGGCGCGCCGCTGAATTATGAGGTTGGGATGTTCTTCACAGCCCTCGGCATCAGCACCCTGCAGGGGTACGGCCAGACCGAAACCGCGCCGGTGGTCAGCTGCAATCCGCCGGAACGGATCAAGCTCGAGACCGTGGGCCCGCCGCTCCCCGACACCGAGGTCAGGATCGCCGAGGACGGCGAGATCCTGGTGCGCGGCGAATTGATGATGCAGGGCTATTGGCAAGACCCGGAAGCGACGGCGGCGGCGATGAGCGATGGCTGGATCCACACCGGCGATATCGGCGCCTTTGATGACGACGGCTATCTCCGCATCACCGACCGCAAGAAGGACATCATCGTCAATTCCGGCGGCGACAATGTCTCGCCCCAGCGCATCGAGGGCATCTTGTCCCTCGAGCCGGAAATCGCCCAGGCCATGGTCTATGGCGACCGCAAACCCTATCTCGTCGCCCTCATCGTGGCCAACGCCGACGCCGATGGCGGCATCGGCGACGCGGTCAAGCGGGTCAACGACAAGCTGTCACCGCTCGAGCGCATCCGCCACTTCGCCATCGCCGATGAGCCCTTCGCCATCGCCAACGGCCAACTGACCCCGACCCTGAAAATCCGCCGCCACGTCATCACCGAAACCTACCGCGGCAACATCGAGGCGCTTTATAAGTAGGGGCTGGTGAAGACGCCGCCGCTCACACGCCGTGATAGTCGCGGTACCAGTCGACGAAGCGGGGGATGCCTTGATCGATGGTGGTTTCGGGCTTGAAGCCGAAATCCTTTTCCATCGCCGAGATGTCGGCATAGGTTTCCTTGATATCGCCGGGTTCCATGGGCGCCATTTCCAGACGGGCCTCACGCCCCACCGCCTTTTCGATCACCTCGATGAACCGCAATA
>CBDUSV010000326.1:0-3491 GCA_965369885.1 uncultured bacterium | reverse complement strand
TGGCTAAGAGCCTTGGGGTTGATCCCCAACCATGCCGGCCCCATCGTCGGCGTCGTTGAGAGCCATTGGTGTTTCCCCCAATTTAAACCTTCCTTGCGCCCGCTCGGTAAAGCGGATCGTCCTGGTACGGCCAGGAACCCGCGTCAGATAGCCCCGCTGGCACAATCGCTCAATGCAGGATGAAACGTTGCCGGTGGATCGCAAACCGAGGTCGCGCATGATCTCCCGGTAGGTTGGGACTTGACCCCTTTCATTGAGCCACTTCGCGATGATACATAGGACCCGCTCCATGGCCGGGGTGATGTCGCCCTCCGGCAATTTGGGACGGGCGTTGATCATAGCTTTCCAATATGTGCGCGAAAGCCCACGATGGTAGAAAGTGGCTCCCAGCATATTTTCATCAGGCTCCACCGGCACGATCACGAATTCAACCATCTCAGCCTCCCTATAGACCGGCCTGTTCATCTTCATCCAGCGCATCGGTTGGGGTGTACCCATCTGACCAAAATTCAGTCCAATCTTCGGCATTGAGCGGGTTCTTATATCCCCGTGTTTTTGCCGCCTCCACCAATCTGGTGAACCAAGCATCAAATTCGGCGTTCAACTCTTTTTCCATGTCAGGGCTCGTTCGCGTTCAAATGGTTGTCGGCTTGCGGAGTAGTTCAGGATCAACCCTGCTTTCCCGCTCTACCCACTTGGCTGCTTCCCGAGCGGCCTTGGCCGTGGCTTCAAGGGCGCGTTTCCCCTCGGGTGAGGCGACCCAATCAGCGATGCGTTTTTCAAGGTCTGTCACAGTCAGTCCTCGATTCCGATCACCACCAAAGGCCCTTGAGCAAATTCTTGGGCGTGGTCCCAAGGGCGGTGGCAATCTGTTCAACCTTGTGCATTGATATTCGTTGCCGGGCCTGTTCAAAGTTGACAACCGAGGTCCGGGTCCAGCCCGCCATTCGCGCCGCAACATCTTCCTGGGACAGCCCGAGGGTTTCTCTGATCATCCGGCATCTGGCACCAAGGCCCTGGTAAATTGCTTCCATCTGGGGGCTCCTAATCGTCCACTGGTGGCTCAAGCCCCTTGAGGGCTATCATGCCTTCCACTCGCATAGTCTCGATCCCGCGCTTGAATGCCACCCGTTCACATTCCTGAACCAAATCAAAAATTTTGTTGCCTATCTCAGTGTGCTGTTCGGTGTAAATCCGGCATCCGTCGCTGTCGATCTCAGGGGGGATGGCATCGGAAATGAGGTAAATTATCTTATCTGGAAGCTCAAATAGCGGTTTCATAATCGGCTCCCGAAGTTACATCCACCGAATAGGCAATTTGATCTCAAAAACGGCAGAAGGGTTTATGTCAATCCCGCGCCGTGATCTCATGCGCCAATTGAGTTTGATCAAGCACCACAACGCCCCAACCAGAGATTTGTAACCGTATCGTTTGCGGTGCTGATCTTCGGCCAAAAGGGTATTCTCCAATGTTTTCACGTCCATACCCATTCGAGATTGAATAGCGTTGCTTGATTTCATGCGTCATCCCGACCAGCCAAGATTTCATCAAACTTGTGAAGCACCGTGTTTGCCGCTTCCGCCAAATTCGGGTTCGCCATCATGGCGTCGAACACTTCTTGGTTGCGCTCCCGCACCTTCACAATATTCGCGGTTTTCACCTTGGGGATGCTTTCAACCCAATAGGCCACCCATGCTTCCAGCGACTGGAATTGGCGCTTCGTGTTATCCGACATGATCACCATCGGGACAGGGGCGCCGCTGGTAAGGTCCTTCGCGCTGGGCTGTGGCGCTGGCTCCGTCAAGGGCTGCGCCACGCCATCGACAACCAGCCCTTTATCTGGCGAGATATGCGCGTACTTGCCTTCCTCCTCGAAAGCCTGATCCATCGCCGCGCCCAACTGCATGACATTGAGCGGCATCCCTCGGGCAATCCGGCGCTTGGTGGTTTTCTCGTACATCGCCGGGAGCCCCACGGTTGGATCATTCCACGGGCTGTCCTTCTTGCGCGCTCCTGGGCTCTTGGCCTTGACCGCCATCAGCTCATCAACCGATAGGATTTTCATAATGTCCGGCAATGTCTTTGATCTGGCCACGGCCCACGCGGCGATGATGCGCCGATTACTCTCGTTGCCGATCTCCCGATGATGGTTCAAGTAAGGATTGGTGCCCTCCTGAAAGTCGAAGGTATCGCCCTCGCGGACCACGGACCCATTGATCACGAACCCCGACCGCGCCGCCAGGGTGTTGAACCCCTTGTAGCCGATCACGAGTTGAGCCTTTTGCGCGAACGGAATGATATAGGCTTGGCCGGTGTAGCCGTCCACTTCCAGCCCCAGCACCGCCGCAGACATGGCGGCGCGCAAGATAGAGGGCCGTTCGCAATCGAGTATCTTTGGCGTGATCTCGCACGACACGGCGATGGTTCTGAAAAGACGCTCGACCGGAAGGCCGGACGATTTCAAGACATCAACGAACTTCGACTTGCTGGCGTCGAGTTCCTTTTCTAAAAGTGCTATCTGATTTGACATGGTGATCCTCCTAATTGCCACACGCCAAAAATCCAGCCCACATTTTCTCCCTGATCTCAGGATTTTGAAGGTTGAATGTTTGAGCGATAAACTTGCCAATCAAAATTTCCTGCGGCGATACCCAATAGTTTACGCAAGCGCAATTCGTATCTAGTGTTATGGAGCCGCCACCGAATTCGTAAGTTATGGGGGTGCCGCAGAGTGAACACTTCCGAATATCCCACCGCTTAATTCCATGTTCGGCAATCGCATCGGTGGCTTGCTGTTCTGTGACCTTTTCCATGACGGTCCCCCTAATCCAATGACGCGAGCGGCGTTGCCGGCGTATATTCGCGCTCGCTGATTTTGATGGTGTTGCGGACGCTACCCTTGCGAAGCACCGTGCCCACCTGTTCCGGTTTGCAAATGGTATCGGCCACGGTGGACTTGCTGATATTCACGAAGGCGCCGGGCAGGGAAAGCACCTGTGCATCCTCGGCGGCGCCCAGCAACTTGGCCTTGGCCGCATCCTCGATCTTGGTATGAAACTTGCGCTGTTCCGCCGCCCAGGCATAGCGCCGCGCGGTCTCGCCGAGTTCCACATCATCGAGTTCCAAAACCTTATCTTCGGTCACAGTGGGAAAGACTTTGTTGATGATGGGAATTTCCATGGGATCGCCGAACGGCTCCGGCGCGGTCTTGGTCTTGACCTCATCCATGAACTTCGCCGCCTCCTCGCGGAGATCATCCCAAAAATCCTTGAGCGGTTCGCGCTCATAGAAATAGACATCGCCGCAGCACCACACCGCGAACACGCCCCAGCTATATGGATTTTTCTTGCCGCCACCAACAAGCATTTGCGTCTGCAACTGTACTTCGTATTCCTGGGGGATGTGGTTGCCGCTGTCCCACTTCTGAGCCCATACCGAATAGTCGAAAACGCACTTGGTCTCGACAATGCCGAAGCCACGATCGGGGCAC
>CBDUSV010000325.1:0-3508 GCA_965369885.1 uncultured bacterium | reverse complement strand
ATGTATAACAGAATTGACCGCACATACTACAAGCCAGACCCTAACCGCAAGAGCGGTTCAATTCCCGCCATACCTCGACCAACTGGCGGGTCTCTTCCACGTCATGGGCGCGCACAATCTGAACCCCCTGGTCGAGGGCCGCCGAGGCCGAGGCGAGCGAGCCGGCGAGCCGGCGCCCCGGATCATCGGCGCCGGCGATGCGGCCGATGAAGTTTTTGCGCGAAGCCCCCAACACCATGGCGCATCCGAGACCATGGAAAAGCGATAGCGACCGCAGGATTTCAACATTGTGGGTGACGGTCTTGGCAAAACCGATGCCGGGATCGACGGCTATGCGCCCGCGCGGGATTCCCGCCCGCTCGCAGCACGCAACGCGCGCTTCCAGCTCATCATAGACATCGAGGGGCGCATGGCTGTAACTGGGCGCCGCCTGCATGGTGGCGGGCTCGCCCCGGCTATGCATGAGGATCACCGGCGCCTTGCTTTCCGCCGCCACCGTCAAGCTTTGCGGATCGAAGGAGAGCGCTGAGACATCGTTGATGATGGTGGCCCCGGCCTTGAGCGCCGCCGCCATCACCTGGGCCTTGCGGCTGTCGATGGAGAGCACCGTATCGCCTACCGCAAGACCCCGGATCACCGGAACTATGCGGCCGATCTCGTCGGACTGGGATACCGGGGCGGCGCCGGGACGGGTCGATTCACCACCGATATCGAGGATATCGGCGCCAGCCGCCGCCAGGGACTGGCCGTGACGGATGGCGAATTGCGGCTCCAAGAACGCGCCACCATCGGAAAAGCTGTCCGGGGTGACGTTGATGACGCCCATGATCCGGGGCCGGTCCAGGCCAAGGCCGGCGAAGGGCTGGCGCCTGGCCACCAGGCAATGGAGGAGCTGGGTGATGCGGTCACGGTGGGCCGCGCCCTGGTGTTCGCTCCAATCCAGGATCTCGGTAAGGTGGGCCCAGGCGGTGGAAATCCTGTCGCCATCGCGGACCAGGACCTGGCAACGGTCGAAGGCGGCATCACCGCAGAGCCGCCAGCCATCACCGGCCTTGCTCTCGGTGCGTTCCAGCCCGATGGGGCGAAGGTAAATTCGCGCCCCTTCGCCAATGTTGGGGATAATGTCGGAAAAATTCGCCACCGAGCGCGAACCGGCTACGGTGAGACCGGCGGTCACACTTCTCAGCCTTCCGGCTGGGGCTCGGGCGCGAGGTCGGTCGGCTCGTCCTTGTCCTGGTCCGGGGCCCCGCTATCGGGCACCGAAGAGCGGCGGCCGGGATCGCTTGGGGAGTCATCTTCGCTCGGGCGTATGACCTCTTCACCGTTGATCACGGCACGGATTTCTTCGCCGCTCAGGGTTTCGTATTCCAACAACCCCTTGGCCACCAGGTGCAACTTTTCGATGTTCGTGGTGATGATATCGCGGGCGCGATTTTCGCCTTCATCGACGACGCGGCGGATTTCATCGTCGATGATTTTCGCCGTGGCATCGGACACATTCTTGTGCTGGGTTATCGAACGGCCGAGGAACACCTCTTCCTCGTTCTCGCTGTAACGCAACGGCCCCAATATATCGCTCATGCCCCATTCGGTGACCATGCGCCGCGCCAAGGCGGTGGCCTGGTTGATATCGGACGCGGCCCCGGTGGTGATATCGTCCTTGCCGAAGATCAGTTCCTCGGCGACGCGGCCGCCGAACGACATGGCTATCTTGGCCATCAATTCCTTCTTGGAATAGCCGTACTTGTCGCGCTCGGGCAGCGACATGGTCACGCCCAGGGCACGGCCACGGGGGATGATCGTCACCTTGTGCAGGGGATCATGGGCCGGGCAGTACAACGCCACCAAGGCATGGCCGCCCTCGTGGTAGGCGGTGAGCTTCTTCTCTTCCTCGGTCATCACCATGGAGCGGCGTTCGGTGCCCATCAGCACCTTGTCCTTGGCGGCCTCGAACTCGGCCATGGTGACCATGCGCTTGCCCATGCGCGCCGCCAGCAACGCCGCCTCGTTGACGAGGTTGGCGAGGTCGGCGCCGGAGAACCCCGGGGTTCCGCGGGCGATGACCCGTGGTTTGACATCGGGGGCCAACGGAACCTTGCGCATGTGGATCTTGAGAATCTTCTCGCGGCCAAGAATATCGGGATTGGAAACCGTGACCTGGCGGTCGAAGCGGCCCGGCCGCAGCAATGCCGGATCGAGAACGTCGGGCCGGTTGGTGGCAGCGATGAGGATCACGCCCTCATTGGCCTCGAATCCGTCCATTTCCACCAGCAGCTGGTTCAGGGTCTGCTCACGCTCGTCATTGCCGCCGCCAAGCCCGGCGCCGCGATGACGGCCGACGGCGTCGATCTCGTCGATGAAGATGATGCAGGGCGCGTTCTTCTTGCCCTGCTCGAACATGTCGCGGACCCTGGACGCGCCGACGCCGACGAACATCTCGACGAAATCCGAACCGGAAATGGTGAAGAAGGGAACATTGGCCTCGCCGGCGATGGCGCGGGCCAACAGGGTCTTGCCGGTGCCGGGGGGGCCGACGAGCAGAACACCCTTGGGAATCTTGCCGCCAAGGCGCTGGAACTTCTGGGGGTCCTTGAGGAAGTCGACGACCTCTTCAAGTTCCTGCTTGGCTTCATCTATGCCGGCGACATCCTCGAAAGTGATATGGCCCACCTTCTCCGTCAAAAGCTTGGCGCGAGACTTGCCGAAGCCCATGGCCTTGCCCCCGCCTGACTGCATCTGGCGCATGAAGAATACCCAGACGCCGATGAGCAGCAGCATGGGGAACCACGACAACAGGATGCCGATCAGGGAGACATCGTCATCGGCGGCCTTGGCGGTGATCTGCACACCTTGTTTGATCAAGCGGCCAACCAGGGTGGGATCATCCGGTGCAAAGGTTCTAAATTCACGGCCATCGCCGAAATGGCCGGTGATGGATTTTCCTTGGATGGTGACATCGTTGATTTGGCCGCGCTCGACCTCAGTGATGAACTCTGAAAACGCCAGGTTACTAGGGTCACCACGGCCTGAAGGCGCCTGAAACAGGTTGAATAGGGCGATCAACAGCAATGCTATGATCACCCACAGAGCCAGACTTTTACTGAAATCGTTCACTTTACTAACCTACCCGCCATGCTACCTGCCGATGTCAGAACCCTGTGAGGTCAGTATCCTGGGCAGGGGGCCTCATTATTGGGATAAAATCGTTAATAACCTCTACTTAGATAGGGTTGCGAGCCACGCTAAACAACCATAAATCCACCCCCAGCCAGGGTCTGGGCAGGGGTGAAGAAAATCACCGAAACATCTACGCTACCAGCTTTTTTCAACTGCCGTCTATAGCCAAGATGGGGGACGGCAACAATCCCTTTGCCATCGAAGAGGGCCGGCAGGACCGGCCGTGCCGGAGCTGGAATCGGCGCCGCGCGCAGCTCCGGCGAGACCCCCACCAGTTCTGCCCAGCCGTCACGGCCCAACCCGCCGATCATGAGCTTGGGGGCCGTTATCT
>CBDUSV010000324.1:0-3528 GCA_965369885.1 uncultured bacterium | reverse complement strand
CGCCATGCTGGCCTCGGCCATGGCCCTGCCCGAGCCGGTGGATGACCATTCGGGTGATGGACGGGACTCCCACGAAGCTCCGGGCCGTGGCCGGTTGCGCCTGCGGCACCTGATCCCCGACCCCCGGGATTACGCCGCCGCCTTCCGCCTGCTTTTGGTCCCCACCATCGCCTTCGTCGTCATGGTGGCGGTGGTGAGGATTTCCGGCCATGGCATCCGGTCGTCGTTCTATGTGATCTATCTCGGAGAGATCGGCATCAGCGCCACCATGATCGGCCTCCTGATGTCGATCCATGGCCTCATCGGCATCGGCGGCGCACTGCTCGCCGGCCCGGTCTCGCGGATGGGCCGCATGCCGTTGCTGCTGGTGCTGTCCGTTGCGCTGACGATTATTTTCATCGCCATAACCCCTTTGTTGGGCACCTTCGCCGCGCTGTTCGTGATCTCGGCGCTACGGGGTGGAACCATGGGGCTGAGCCAGCCCCTGATGATCTCGATCATGTCCCAATCGGCGGGACCCGGCGCCCAGGGCCGGGCCGTGGGGTTGCGCACCACCCTCAACCGGCTGGCCTCGGTGCTGATTCCCATCGCCATGGGCGCGGTGATCGAGGTCACCGGCATCGAGAGCGGGTTCCTGATCATCGGCGGGGTCCTGCTGGTGCTGTGCCTTGCGTTGATCCCATCGGCGCTCCGGGCCGGCAAACCGGCCACCTAGCGCCCCTGACGGCGATCCCCTTTGCCAAGGACGCACCGGCGGGCTAAATTGGGCTGCCAGATCGCGCCGCGCTCGCGGCAATAAACCATAACTGTCCAGGAGGAACGCCGTGGCGATGCCCGCGGTCGAGAAGTTCCCTTTGCGCATCCAATGCGCGGTTTACGGCATGGGCATGTTCAGCTCCACCCTGTCCCACATGGCCGGACTGGTGGTGCCGCTATGGGTGATCACGCTCGAGCCGTCACCGTTCCTGATCGGGGTGGTGCTGGGCAGCCGCTCGGTGCTGCCGCTGCTGCTTTCGATCCACGGCGGCGCCTTGATGGACCGGCTGGGGGTGCGGCGCGTCACCCTGTTCTTCGCCATCATGGCGATGGTGACACCCTTGTTCTTTCCGTTGGCGCCCTGGATTCCGGTGGTGATCGTGTTGCAGATGATTCACGGCCTTGCCGCGTCGATGGGGTGGATCGGGGCCCAGACCACCATCGGCCATATCATGAAAGGCAGCCCCACCCATGCCGGGCGCCTCAGCTTCAGCCTCAGGGTTGGCAACCTGATCGGGCCGCCGCTGATTGGCGTGATCTGGGACCACTTCCAGGCCTGGGGCGCCTTCGGGTTCCTAGCCATTTGGGGAGCCGGGATGTGGATCTCGGCGTTGCTGCTGCCGGCGGCGCCGGGTGATCCCACGAACACCGCTTCCGGCCCGGTGGCGCGGAGCGATCTGATGCCGCGGCTTTCCGATTATATCGATAGCATCCGGCTGCTGATCATTCCCGCCGCCTTGTTGGTCGTCATGGTTTCGGTGCTGCGCATCTCCGGCGCCGCCATCCAGGGCTCGTTCTATGTGGTCTATCTGGAAAGCATCGGCCTGACCGGCGCCGACATCGGCATATTATGGTCGGCATCGGCGGTGCTCGGCGCCGTCGGCGCCCTTGGCGTCGGCCCGGCGTCGCGCCTGGTTGTTCCCCACTGGTTGCTGATCTTCATGGTCGCCGGGTCGATTTTTCTGCTCTCGATAACGCCCTTGTTGGGCACATTCGCCCTTCTGCTGGTGGCCATGGCACTGCGCGGCGGGACCCTGGGGATAAGCCAGCCCCTGATGGTCTCCATCCTGCTCAAGGCGGTGGGGCCCGGGGTCCAGGGCAAGGCCGTGGGGCTGCGCACCACCGCCAACCGTGCCGCCCAGACCGTGTTGCCGGTGATCATGGGCGCCATCGCCGAAGTGGTCGGCATCGCCAACAGTTTCTACATCGTCGGCGGGGTGCTGCTGATCCTGATCGCCCTGGTTTCGGTTTACGCCAAGCGCTCGCCGGACTTGAGGTCTAGATCGGTATCGGGATCGGGGACGGCTTGACCGCTTTTGACCGTGCCCCCTAAACTCTGCCGCGCCTATCAATGAAGGGTGGGCCATCAAAGGACACAAGCAAACCATGGCCGAGAAAGTTGATTGCATCGTCATCGGCGCCGGGGTCATCGGCCTCGCCATCGCCCGCGAGCTCGCCATGGCCGGACGCGAAGTGGTGATCCTCGAGGCCGAAAGCGCGATCGGGACCCACACCTCGTCGCGCAATTCGGGCGTCATCCACGCCGGCATCATGTACCCCATCGGCAGCCTCAAGGCCCGGGTCTGTGTCGATGGCAAGAAGATGCTGTACCGCTATTGCGAAGAACACGGCGTCGGCCACCGGCGCATCGGCAAGCTTCTGGTCGCCACCGATGAGAGCCAGATCGAGACCATCGGCAAGCTCAAGGCCAACGCCGCCGCAATCAACATGCCCGATCTCGAATTCCTCAATCATGACCAGACCGTGGCCCGCGAACCGGTGCTGAACTGCCGGGCATCGCTGTGGTCGCCGACCACCGGTATCATCGACGTCCACGAGCTTATGCTGGCCTACCAGGGCGACGCCGAGGACCACGGCACCGCCATCGCCTTCAACAGCCCGGTCGAGGGCGGTGACATCGGCGGCAATGGCATCACCCTCCGTGCCGGCGGCAGCGTGGCGACCGAGGTGACATGCAACACCCTGGTCAACGCGGCGGGCCTCGGCGCCCAGACCGTCGCCCAGGCCATCCAAGGCCTCGCGCCCGAGACCATCCCGGCCCAGCGGCTCGCCAAGGGCAATTACTTCGTGCTGACCGGGAAATCGCCGTTCTCGACCCTGGTCTATCCGGTGCCGGGACAGCACGGCCTCGGCGTCCACGTCACCCTGGACATGGGCGGCCAGACCCGCTTCGGCCCCGACGTGGAATGGGTCGACGAGATCGACTACAGCGTTGATGAAAGCCGCGCCGCCGCATTCTATGAGGCCATTCGCCGGTTCTGGCCCGAACTGCCCGACGGCGCCCTGACACCGGGCTTTGCCGGGGTGCGGCCCAAGCTGTCGGACCAGCGCGCCACATTGATCGACTTCATCGTCCAGGGCGAGGCCGATCACGGCGTTCCCGGACTGGTCAATCTTTACGGCATCGAATCGCCGGGGCTGACCTCGTCCTTGGCCATCGCCCAACATGTGGCGGCGATGATTTCCCAGGGTCATGCCTGACGAGATCTATCACGGCGGCGATCTGGACCGGGCGCGGGCGCGGTGGGGCGAACCCGCCCAGGGCTGGCTAGATCTTTCCACCGGCATCAATCCCGAGCCCTATCCGGTGGATGGCGCCGAGGAAGCCGATTTCGCCAAGCTGCCCCAGCCCGTTGCCCAAGCCGAACTGATAGCCGCCGCCGCGGCCTATTACGGCGTCCCCGATGCCGCCCTGGTGGTCCCGGCGCCCGGCACCCAGGCGGTGATCCAGTGGCTGCCACGACTGATCCC
>CBDUSV010000323.1:0-3548 GCA_965369885.1 uncultured bacterium | reverse complement strand
GTCAGCTCGTCGGGCATGGACAGCATCGGGTAGTGGCCGGTGTCTAGGTCCAGCCATCGGGCGCCCAGGGTCTCGGCGGTGCGGCGCTGGTGCGCCTCGCCCGGCTTTCCGGCCTGGCGGCAGAACACCACCAGGGCATCCCAGTCCTGGCCCCAGAATGTCTCCAGCACCACCGGCCGGTTGGAGACCCCGATCGGGTGCAGGGTGGAGCGGTCGGCGGCCCACACGGCGAGGTCCTCGTCCATGTCGAGGCGAAACCGTTTCAGCCGGTCGTCCCGCGTCGGGCCGGACGCGTGTTCGGTTTCAACCGACGGCGTTCCCGATACGATGTCACGGATCTTCTCGCCATCCATCAGCGCCAGGGCGTCGGCAAAGACCAGCCGGGCAATGCGCTCGCGGGCAAGCTCGGCGGTCTTGGCCACCACCATGCCGCCCGACGACGCGCCAACCAGCACCACGTCCTGCAAATCCTCGGAGCGCAGGAACCCCGCCACCTCTTCGGCCTGGGTGTCGGCGGTGATGCCTTCCCTGAGCTGGCCGGCCCGTTCGCCGCAGCCGTCGAGGGTCGGCGCATAGACCAGATGTCCCCCCTCGCGCAGGCGCGTTGCCACAAGTTTCCAGATCCAGCCGCCCTGATAGGAGCCATGGATGAGCACGAACGTGGTCACGATATTTCCTCCCCCAAAGGTTTCGGGCCAAAGGTTGCGGGGGAATTCTAAGGGCTGGAATGGCGCGAGTCTATCGAGGCGGATTGTCCGCAAAAGCCGTGGTTTCGCACCAGGCTTTGGGCAAGGAAACGGCCCCGGCAAAGCTAAATGTTTGCCGGGGCCTTGCCCTCCAGGGCCATGAGGTTAACCGCGCCTACGGCCAAATCGAGTGGCCTGACGATGGCGGTCGTGATGACGGCCGGCCCCCCTGGGCTGGCTCATATGCCGGCGCAGGCAACGGCGCTGGGCACGGGTTTGATGAAAGCGGCGGCAGTGTTTGCGCATCTGCTTGACCGCCCGCCGGTAGCTGTGCATGGAATTGCCGCCACCCCCATGGCGCACGACCTGGCCACCATCGTGGCGGGATCCGTGGCCATTGCCATTGCCGGCAAAGGCAGTTGTGCTGGCGGCAAGCGCCACCACGAGACCCAAGCCGGCGACGATCCGTCCAAGACGCTGTGCGATGCTGGTATTCCGTTTCATGATGCACTCTCCTTAGGTTGGTGGGCCTTAGGTTGGTGGGCCTTATCGTCGGTGGGCAAAGGATAGGAGAGAGCGGTTGAACGGCCACTGAACGAGGCGTTCAGTTTCCGTTCATGTCAGATTTGGGGGAAATCCGCGTCGAACAGACGGCGCGCCACGTCACCGCAGGGGGTGTTTGAAACCGGGCGTTCGAGCCAGCGCAACAAATGAGATGTACGGAAATGCAATGTTTCCCATACAAGGTTGGGGTGTAGTGCTAGTCTGCCATGAGGTTAAACTGGCCCCTGATCCACGGCAGGCTCCGGAGGAAAGCTGTTCTTTCGACGATGATACGAGGATATGATTTCCACAAACCAGTCAGTTATCTGGAAAATATCGGTTCAAAACATCTGCAATGACATCAAATCAACCTCAAGACCTGGTTAAGGCCCAATACGAACAATATCCTTATCCACCACGTGATCCTGACAATGAACCAAAGAAACTGGAAACGACCTCGGTAGATGAATTTGCACATCTCAACCATTGCTGTTTCCGTGGCACCCGAAATTTCAAGCAGGATTTTCGTGTCTTGGTTGCGGGAGGTGGAACCGGAGATGGCCTGATCTTTCTTGCCGAACAGTTGCGCGGCAGCAACAACGAAATCGTCTATCTCGACATTTCTCGTGCCTCGAGTTCAATTGCAAAACAGAGGGCCCAAAGGCGAAAGCTCAACAATATTCGCTGGCTCGAAGGGTCTATCCTAGATCTCCCTGAAATGGATGTCGGTTCCTTTGACTATATAAATTGCTCTGGTGTTCTGCATCATCTTGAGAACCCGACTCTCGGATTAAGGGCTCTGGAAAGCGTCCTCGCTGATGATGGCGCAATCGGTGTGATGGTTTACGGAAAATACGGCCGCACTGCGATTTATCAGATCCAGGAGCTCATGCGTCTCGTTAATGGAGATGAGACGGACATGAGAAATAAGGTCCAAAACACATCAAAAATTTTGGAATACCTGCCATCCACCAACTGGTTCAGAAGTTCCTCGGATTCCACCACGGATCACAAAAAATATGGTGACGTTGGAATTTACGACCTCTTTCTCCATGCTGTGGACCAATCATTTACAATACCAGAACTTTATCAATGGATCGAAAGCGCTGGTTTGGAGTTGATTGAATTCATCGACAATCGAAATCTTCTTGATCCCACCGCCTATGTCAGGGATGAGAAATTATTGGCTTCAATCAAATCCAAACCATTGGCTGTCCAACAAGCCATCGCTGAATTGATGGGTGGATTTTTCAAAAAACATGTTTTCTATTGTGGGCGATCTTCAAGATGCGTTGCGCAACTCGGTCAGCCCGACATGGTCCCTTTTCTCCAGACCGGTAAGACACACCTTGAAGCTTTCGAAGAGTTGAAACGTGGCAACGAAAGCTCAACTGTATTCCGGACAGCCATCGGCTCGCTGACGATCTCCGTTAATCCGCAATATGCCTCGATTTTCAAACATCTTGATGGCATCAAAACCGTGGACGAGATCATCGACGCCGTTTGCCGGGAAACCTCTGAAACCGTTGTTACCTACGAACAGGTGTTCGACGCGATTGAAACCATCTATACCCCCTTAAACCTGTTCGATTTGATGTATTTACGTCACAAAACCGTCCCACCCTATCTCAATCGTGATCAGTTACAAAATCGTGCCTTTGGCGCCTCTTCGTCCGAGGCCTAAGGCAGATAAAAGGGTTCAGCCCACAATATCCAAGGCCGATCAAGGCCCCGCACGGCATCACGGCAAAACGTCTTGACCGTAGCGGGCCGGTGATGGGGTTGGGGGTGGGTGCTGGGCCAGCGAAAAGCCCCCGCCGGGGGGGCGGGGGCTTTGAACGCTGAATGCGGTGATGGGGGTAGCTTTTCTTCTTTTTGTTCTTCTTCTTTTTCTTCGGCTTCTTGGTGTTGGCAATGATTTCCTTCAACAAGGGCTTGGGCAGGGCGTAGAGCTCCTTCACCAGCTTCTCGATCTGGGGGCCGGTGATAGGGTCGACGTCAAGGCGAAGTTTCTTTGCATCCCTTAGGAACCCGGGACTGGCCCAGGTTTTCATCAGGGCGGTGCGCAGGATTTTCACCTGGGCGGCGGGCACGCCCGGCGGCGCCACATAGGGCCGGCCGAACTCCTGTTGCTTGATCATGAATTCGAGGATCTGGCGCTGCTTCTTGGTCTTGAGGTATTTCCAGATCGGCTCGGCGCCAAGGGCCTCCATCGGCTTGTGGGGCTTCATGGTGAAGGTGATGAGGAAGTTCACGTCCTCGCCCCGCGCCCAATTCGGCTTCGTCGGTGAACTGAACCCCGCGGGCCTCTTCGATACC
>CBDUSV010000322.1:0-3563 GCA_965369885.1 uncultured bacterium | reverse complement strand
TAACCTACGCCAAACCTCGCCCGGGGCCTAAATAGGTCCTGGGAAAATGTTATTGTGTTTTCAACAAGTTGGTAGAGAAGCTTTCACATCATGGCTAACGTTCTCGTTGTCGGAGGGGCAGGCTATATCGGAGGCGCGACGACGGATGAATTGATCACCGCGGGCCATAATGTCCGGGTCTATGACGGCCTGTTCTACGAAGAACGCTATCTCAAACCGGTTGATTTCGTCTTCGGCGATATTCGCGACACCACACGATTGCGGCCACATCTCGACTGGGCCGATACCGTGGTCTGGTTGGCGGCCCTGGTCGGCGATGGCGCCTGTGCGTTGAATCCACAATTGACCGAAGCCCTCAACACCGAATCCGTCCAATGGCTGGTGGACAATTTCAACAGGCGAATCGTGTTCATGTCGACCTGCTCGGTCTATGGAGACCAGGACGGGGTCATGGAAGAGACGTCCCCGACCGAACCTCTGTCGCTCTATGCCAAGACCAAGGTTGAAGCCGAAAAGATCGTTGCGGACGCTGATGCCATCACCTTCCGCCTGGGAACGCTTTTCGGTCTCGGGGACACCTATTCGCGGCTTCGGGTCGACCTGGTGCTGAACGCATTGACCATCAAGGCATGTTTGTATGGCCGCATCAGCCTATATGGCGGCGAACAGTACCGGCCGCTGATGCATGTGCGCGACGTGGCAAGGGCCGTGGTCCCCAATGTGGCAAGTTCCCATAAGGGCGTGTTCAACCTTCACACCGAGCATATGATGATTTCCGAGCTGGCCGACCGCATCGTGGCGCAAGTGCCCAGGGTTGAAATCCAGCGCACGGAACTTTCCCATCAGGACGCTAGGAACTATAGGGTCTCGAGTGACAAAGCGCGCGCCGCCTTCCAATTTGCACCACAAATCTCTGTCGATGACGGTATCAAAGAAATCAAGGACCTTATCCAGCAAGGCCGGATTCGCGATGTCAACACGGCACGCTACTCCAACGCCGATTTTTTGCGGCCTATCCTGACCCCCGAAAGTTCACCCCTGGGGCACGAGATCCTGCCGCCATCGTGGGATGCGAGGAAAAAAATTGGCTGACGAACCGACGATCCTGCAAGGCAATGTGGCTGTTGATGACCGCGGTGAAGTGGCATTCATCAATGATTTCGATTTCAACGGTGTCAAGCGATTCTACACGGTCTCCAACCACCGCAAGGGGTTCGTCCGTGCCTGGCATGGCCATAAACATGAGGCCAAATATGTCACCGCGGTTAACGGTGCGTTCCTGACATGCTGTGTCGCGGTCGATGATTGGGAGAACCCATCGCCTGATCTGCCGGTCCACCGTTTTGTACTCAGCGACAAGACGCCCGCGGTGCTCTTGGTACCCAGTGGATATGTCAATGGATTCATGTCCTTAACCGAACAAGCCAAGATCATGTTTTTTTCGACCGCCACACTTGAGGATTCCCTCAAGGATGACATCCGCTTCCCACCTCGGACATGGGACCCGTGGACCGTGGCCGAGCGTTAGTTCATGGCCGAGCTCAGTATCATCGTCCCGTGTTACAACGATGAACAGGTCCTCGAAAACAGCATTCGAGAGATCGCCAACGTCGTAACCCATTCCTCGCTTAGCGTTGAAACCCTGATCGTCGATGACGAGAGCACCGATGGTACGATTGAACTCGCGCGTCAACTCATGGAACGTTATCCGGAGTTGCATATGCGTGTCCTGGTACGAAAGCGCCGGCGGCGGGGCTTTGGCATGCTGGTGCGCTATGGCATGGCCTTTGCCACGGGCCAATACTGCGCCCTGGTATCATCCGATGGATATGATCCTGTCGAATTGATTCCCCAATTCCTTCAGAAATTGCGCGGTGGATGCCATCTCGTGCAGTGTTCCCGATACGACCGGTGGGAAGATATGAAGGATGTGCCGGCGTTGTTTCGGGCCTACCAAGTCGTTTACCGCGTCCTTGTGAGGATCCTTTTAGCGGCCCAGATTCGTGACACCACTTATGGATTTCGCGCTTTCGACCGCATTTACGTGCAGGCTCTTGGCACCTCTGCGTGCCGCTTCAACATTTGCCCGGAAATCACCTTCAAGGTGCTTCTCAGCGGCGGCAAGATCGACTATCTCCCGGGCCAGCCCAAGCTGTTCGCCCAAGGCGGTTCGGCCAAGTTCCAATTGCCGTTTGAGATTTGGGGCTACGCCTACGTCCTGTTTCGCGCCGCCTTGCATCGGATAGGGATTTATTGGTTTTGAGTGCTGATGGACAGCCCAAGGGACTGTTGCGGTTTGCAGGGCGATTCGCCATTAGCTTTGCGATCATCCTTGCGATCTGGGCCGTTCTATTGTGGCAGATCGATTTTTCCAGGCTGGCGGAGATTTTGCGGGCATCACGCTGGCCCTATTTGCTGTGGATGGCATTGGCCTCCGTGGCCGCGATTGGATTTAGGGCATGGCGGCTGAAACTGTTGTTGGCTTGCGATGCCCGATTCGCTCCCGTGTTCCATGCTGAAAACATCAGTTATCTGGTAAATGTGATTTTGCCACTACGGGCGGGTGAAATGGCACTCGCCCTTGCACTCAGGAAAGTTGTTTCGACCGACGGCAGCCGCGCCCTTGCGGCTGTGGCGGTTGACCGAATGCTTGACCTGATAATCGTGCTGATCTTGTTTGCCGCCGTCTTGATGGTGGCGCCACCGGTGCCCGCTTCTATTCGTGGCGGTGCGGCCAGTCTTGCCGTGGTGGTGGCGGTGGCGACGGCCATCATGTTCGCTTTTCCCAGTTGCAAGGCCGTGGCATTGCACTTCGGTGAGCGCATCATTGGCAAATTTCCGCGTGCGGATCATGATATCTGGCTGCGCCGGATTGACTCGTTTTTGCAGGGATTTCAATCACTCCGCGACCCGAGAGCCCTGTTCCCGGCACTGATTCTGACCTTGGCGGTGTGGGCGGCAACGGCGGCTGCCTATTATCTAGCGATCGCCGCCTTCTGGGACAGTCCCGACATCATTGCCGTGGTGTTCACCATGTGTGTCGCCACCTTCGGCATTAGCACCGTGGCGGTGCCTTCGGGCATGGGAATATTCCATGCCTCGGTGGTGATTGGGTTCGCGGTCTTTTCCGTGCCCCAAGAAGCAAGCTTGGCCATGGCCCTGATCTACCATGGCGCCGCCGTCGTCATTGCCGTGGTGCTCGGCATTCATGGCTTGCGCCGCTGCGGTTTTGGCCTTTCAACCGTGCTTTCCACGCTGAAATAAATTAAGGCAGCTCTATACCGTCTTCCCGGTAGGAACGGCTGATATCGAGATGGTATTGTTCCGGCTTGTGGCGGCGGAAACCGTCATTTTCCAAGCGATCTATGAGGTCGGCGACGATCCGGTCCGATGCCTTGCCGTCACCGAGATTGTGATCCCAACTCTTGCCATGAAGACTATCCAACTTTTCAAATGCCTCTGCGTAGGGATATCGCTCGGGCTTGTCCGGGTCAAATTTCACACTGGACAGGCAGTCGTAAACCTGGGGCCGCTCGGTCGCTTTTCGTATTTGTAGCGACGGC
>CBDUSV010000321.1:0-3574 GCA_965369885.1 uncultured bacterium | reverse complement strand
CGGAGGGAGACGCCATGGCCGCCAAAGACAAAGGGCACAATGACGACCGGCGGATCGAGGCCTTGGGCGATCTTCGCGCTTTTCTCCGCATCGCCGCCGAAGACGGCGAGCTCGAAATCGTCCGCGGCGCCGACCCCGACTGTGAGATCGGCGCTCTTTACGAACTGAGCCTCGCCCACGAAATCCCGCCGGTGCTGATGTTCGAGGACATTTTGGGTTTTCCTCCTGGACGGCGCATCGTCACCAATGTGCGCTCGTCTAAGGTACTCAACCCCGGCTATGGCCTCGATCTGGTCCGCTCCTACCGCAAGGCCAACCGCCGCGAGACCGAGCCTATCGCGCCCAACTATGTCAATGACGGGCCGGTGCTGGAAAACATCCTGCTTGGCGACGACGCATCGACGGCGCCGTTCCCGGCGCCCAAATGGCACCAAGACGATGGCGGCCATTACATCGGCACCGAATGCATGGTGATCACCCGGGACCCGGACACGGACTGGGTCAATGTCGGCACCTACCGGGTGATGATCCAGGGGCCGAAGACCATTTCGGTGTTCATCGAACCGGGCAAGCATGGCGATGTCATCCGCCGCAAATACTGGGCCCGCGGCGAGGCCTGCCCCATGGCCGTCAGCGTCGGCCAGGCCCCGGTTCTGGGCGCCGTCGCGGCGGCGACATTCGCCGAGGGCGTCGCGGAATATGATATCGCCGGTGGCCGGTTGGGCCGGCCGGTCCAGGTGGTGGCGGGACAAATCACCGGGCTGCCTTTGCCGGCGGATGCCGAACTCGTCTTCGAGGGCGCCATGGCGCCGCCGGAGCGCGAAGCCGTCGCCGAGGGGCCGTTCGGCGAGTGGCCGGGCTATTACGCCTCGGGCACGCGGCCCGAGCCGGTGCTCAGGATCGCGGCGGTCTATCACCGCGACGATCCCATCCTGGTCGGCCAGCCGCCGGCCAAGCCGACCCTTCCCGGCACCCGCTATGGCACCGCGGGGACGTCTTTGTTCCGCGCCGCCACCCTGTGGGACGATCTCGAGGCCGCCGGCGTGCCCGAGGTGCGCGCGGTGTGGAAGATGCCCGGCGGCGGGGCCCGGTTCATCGACGTGGTGGCGATCAAGCAACTCCACGCCGGTCACGCCAAGATGGCGGGCCTGGTCGCCGCCGGGTGCGGTTCCAGCGCCTTTGCCGGGCGCATGACCATCATCGTCGATGACGACATCGACATCACCAACACCGCCGAGGTGATGTGGGCGATGGCGACGCGCTGGGACCCCAAGACCCAGACCGACATCATCGACGGCTGCTGGACCGGCAATATCGACCCCCGGGTCGCGCCAGAGGCGCGCGCCAGCGGCGATCTTTCCAACTCGCGCATCATCATCTATGCGGTCCGGCCCTATCACTGGCGCGGCGACTTCCCCAAGGTCAACATGGTGAGCCGGGATTATGCCGCGGCCGTGCGGCGGAAATGGGCGGGAAAGCTCGATTTCCTCGCCGAATAGTTAACCGCCGGGTTCGCCGGCGTTGTCTGTGACCGGTGGCGGTGCTACCTTTGAGGGATAATAATAATGTTCGCACTGGGATGGAATTCATGGCCATAGAAATCGTCGATGTTCTCGGCCTCGCCCGCGAGGTCAAGCGCCGCAAGGTCATCATGGACACCCGCAAGATGCACGCCTGGGAGCATTACCTGCCCAATCCCGGCGATCATACCGACATGCACTGCCATCCCGGCGACCAGACCTTCATGGTGCTGCAGGGCGAGTGCACCATGAAGTTCCCCGGGAATAAGGAAACCGTGATGAAGCCGGGCACCGTCGCCTTGATCAATGGCGGCTCGTTCTACCAATTGGTCAACACCCATGACGGCCCCACCGTGCTGATGGGCACCCGCACCGGCCCCAATTCGGACAACGCCCACATCAATTATGAGACCCGCAAAAACATTCGCGGCACCCCCGAGGCCCGGGGCGAACGCGCATAGATGGCGAGCGCGCCTAAGGAGGAAACACCATGGCTATTGAAGTCGTCGACGTCGTCGGCCTTGCCCACGAACGCAAGAAGCGCAAGATCATCATGGACACCCGCAAGATGCATGTGTGGATGCATTATTACCCCAACCCCGGCGACCATGATGACATGCACTGCCACCCGGGCGACCAGACCTTCACCCTGCTGGAGGGCGAATGCACCATGCATTTCCCCGACGGCACCAAGGGCGTCTTCAAGCCCGGCGTCACCGCCCTGATCAATGGCGGCTCGTTCTATCAGCTGGAAAATACCGGCACCGGGCCCATGGTGCTGATGGGTACCCGCACCGGGCCCCATTCCGAGAACAAGCACATCAATTACGACACCAAGGAGGATGTGCGCGATTCCCGTCCGCCCCGCGAAGATCGCCCGTCCAACTATGATAGTTTCGTCCATGCGGCGGATGACGGCCCCAAGGTCGGCGAATAGGATTCTGATCCATAACGCAACCAAGTGATTCGAGGAGGAAATACCATGGCCATAGAAATCGTAGATGTCATCGGCATCGCCCATGATGAAAGAAAACGCCGGGTGATCATGGACACCCGCAAGATGCACGCCTGGATGCATTACTACCCCAACCCCGGCGATCACGATGACATGCATTGTCATCCCGGCGACCAGACCTTCCTGATGCTGGAGGGCGAATGCACCATGTACTTCCCCGATAAGGAAAGCGCGGTGATGAAGCCGGGCATGGTGGCCTTGATCAATGGCGGCTCGTTCTACCAATTGGAAAACACCGGCACCGGGCCGATGGTGTTGATGGGCACCCGCACCGGCCCCAATTCCGAGAACAAGCACATCAATTTCGACACCAAGGAAGATCTGTTGGGCATCCGGGAGACCCGTCCCGTGGGTCCGGAATTCATCCATGACGCCGATAGCGGGCCCAGCGTTCGCAGATAAGGCGCGGGCAACCCAGTTCAGGCAAGGCCCAGTTCAGGAAAGGGAGAAAGGAAATGGCCACAACCCGGGGCATTCAATCCAAGAGGATCCTGCATTTCACCATCTCTGTGCGCGACCATATCAAGGCGGCGGAATATTATTCCGAGCTGCTGGGCTGTGAATGCACGCGCTCTTCCGACCATTTTTCCTTCATGAAGTGTGGCGATGATTTTTTCGTGCTGTCCAAGATGCCCCACCATGTCAACCCCAACCCCCCGGGCGGCACCTGGCACCACTCGGCCTTCGTGGTCGAGCCCGACGAGTTCGACCACGCCATGGAGGTGATCAAGGAGCGCAATATCAATATCCTGAAATACGAAGACAAAGGCCACCGTTCCTTCCCGGGCCGCCACGTCTATTTCCACGACCCCGACGGCAACGGCATCGAGATCGTCGATCCCAAGCCCGAATAAGGGAAAGCCAGGCCTCGCCTAGACTTGCGCCCATAAAAAAACGCCCCCGCGAGTGGGGGCGTTTTCCGTCTCTGGATAGTGACGCGTGACTACTTCTTGCAGTCGATCTTCTTGGCTTCCATGCCGGCACCGGGATAGGTGAAGGTGCAGGTCATGCCGACCTTGATCTTCTTGCGCTTGACCTT
>CBDUSV010000320.1:0-3595 GCA_965369885.1 uncultured bacterium | reverse complement strand
AAGCCGCAAGAGCCCTGGATCGGTCCCCGCGGGCGCATCGGCGTCATCGTTCCCTCGACCAATATCGGCGTGGAATATGATTGCCAGCAATTCATCGCGCCAGGGGTGACGTGGCATTTCGCCCGCTTCCTGGTCGAGCAGATCAACCTGTCCAGCGACGAATTCTTCCTCGCCTTCATCGAGGGCATTCGCGACACCATCCCCCACGCCATCCGCGACATCCTGACCGCGGAAGTGGATTACATCCTGATGGGGATCTCCGCCGAGACCTTCTGGGGTGGCCTGGCCGGCAATGACGAATTCCAGGCCCGGTTGCGGACCCAGATCGGCCCCGATATGGGCTTGACCACGGGCGCCAACTCCGTCGATGCGGCATTGAAGAAATTCGGCGTCAAGAATGTCTCGGTGATGACCCCCTATCAGCCCATCGTCGATGAGCAGGTCCGCCGCTTCTTCACCGAATCCGGCTATAACGTCGTCAATCTGGTGGGATTCAAATGCGATACGGCGAATTCGATCGCCCACACCCCCCAGCATGACGTGATCAGGACCGTCATTGATGAGCTCGATGGCGATGATGTCGAGGCCATCGTCCAGGTCGGCACCAATATGAGCAACTCCGATCTGTTCCCGACGCTCGAGAAACAACTCGGCAAGCCGATGATCCCGATCAATGTGGCGACCATCTGGCACGCTTTCCGCGCCATCGGCATCGAGGACAAATTCGTCGGGCGCGGTTGGTTGTTCGAGAGGTTCTAGCGCTGGATTTCAGTCCGGGTCCGGCTGGTAATAGTAATGGACCTCGAACAGGGTGCATCCATTGACCGATTTGAACGGGCCGTGGGGCACGCCGGGCGGCCGGCAGGCGTAGGTCGGGGCGAAGAACTGCTCGCCGCCCTCGCCGTTGCCGTCATTGCCGACGATGAGATCGCCCGCGAACAGATAGACCTCCTCCCAGAAGTCGTGGACGAAGGGGACCGTCGAAAAGCAACCGGGCTCGATGCGGAGAAAGCGCGTTCGGCTGCCGGATTTGCCCTCTTCATCGAGATCGCTCGCCAGGATCTTCTGCTTCATGCCCTCGGGGTAGCCCGGCGGCGTCTGGAAGCCCGAGGTCATGTCGAGATTGGTGAACTCGATATGCGGTTTGCCTTTTCCTATTGCGGCCTCCTCGAAGCTATTCCACCAAGGGCAGGGTAGTAAGCTTGTATTCGCATGTAAGGGTGCGGTCCAGCACCGGATCATGAAGCTCGCCCTTGAAGGCCTCCGCCATGCGCACCCCGCCCTGGACCGTGAGGGTACCGCAATACATCAGGGTCCCGGGGCTGAGCGTGCCGCTGTCCGGTTGGTACAGCTTCATCAGGTCCTGGGGCGCCAGCATGGTGGTGACGGCGCCGGCTTGATAGGCCTCGGCCTTGCCCTGGTTGGAAATGGTCGAGCGCAGTTGCAACTCGTCCCAGTGGCCGGCCAGGTCATCGAGGCGCCACAACTCCCCCGACACCGGTTTGGCGCACATCTGCTTGGAGACCGCCACGTCATAGGTCTCGACCCTGCGGTCGGTGTGATCCGATGCCACCCCGACCCAGATGCCGTCTTCCAAGGCCAGCAGGAAAAACTCGACCTCGCCGCTCGATTGGTTGCCAAGCACCTGGATGGCGTTCGCCGTGGTCAGTTGGCTTGCCGAGGCGCGGTAAAAGCAAGGGGTGCGCTGGGGCCGGGGGACGCCGATGGCCTCGAGTTCGGCGATGTGGGCCTCGGTCGCCGCCTTGTCGCGGCCCGTCCATCCGGCGATAACCAGCTTGGCGATCTCGACGTCGCGGTCCTCGGTGCCCTCGGTGCTGGTAAGGTGAAATTTCAACCGTGCCGATGCCGTCATATGAAACCGTCCCTGTAGGGTGTTGCCGCGAACCGGCCCGCTAACGGTCGGCGATATTGCGGTCGGTGGCAAGCTCGGCGAAGTGCTCGACGATGCGGTCGCGTACGGTGCGGAATTGGGAGAGTTCCTGGCCCTTGAGCTTGCGGCCCGTCGGCAGACGCAACTTCAAAGGATTGACCCGGCGATTGCTCACCAGCACCTCGTAATGAAGATGGGGCCCGGTGGAGCGGCCCGTGGATCCGACATAGCCGATGATTTGCCCTTGTTTGACCCGGCGGCCTCGGCGGATGCCCCGGGCGAACCGCGATAAGTGGGCATAAGCGGTCTTGTAGGTCGAGTTGTGACGGATGCGGATATAGCGGCCATAGGCGCCGTTCCAGCCGGCGCTGACGATGCGCCCGCTGCCGGCCGCCATGATCGGGGTTCCCCTGGGCGCCCCGAAATCGAGGCCCCGATGGACACGGTTGTAACCCAGGATCGGGTGCCGGCGCCGGCCAAAGCGCGAAGTCAGGCGCGCGCCGTCGATCGGTGTGCGCATCAGCGACTTGCGCATGCTTTCGCCTTTTTCGTTGAAGTAATCGATGACCCCTTTTTTCGGCTGGTGACGGTATAGCGAGAGCTTCTCGCCGCTCAAGGTCAATGACGCGTAGATGACGTTGCCGAGGCGTATGGGATTGCCGGCGGCATCATTGAATTGGCTGTACATGACTTCGAAACTGTCATGGCGCTGGATGTCGCGCTGGAAGTCGACATCGAAGGAGAAGATGTGGATCATCTCCACCACCACGGCGGCGGGAACCCCGGCCCGCAACGCATTCAAGTACAAGCTGGTGCCGATCGCGGCGCCCTTGCGCACGGCGACACGAGTCAAGGCCTTGTCGTGGCGCGCCGCTTTGAAACTTCCGTCCCAACTTCGTCCAACATTGACGATGTGGTCGGGGGTGGGCTCGTAGGCCAGGCCGATGAAGATATCCCTGGCATTTTGTTTCGGGCCGATCTGTTTCGGGTCTTGGGTGAAATGGAGATTTATGGTCTGCCCGATTTGCAACTTGCGGGGATCGGTCACCTTGCGCAAAGCGGCGATGGCTTTGGCGGCATCGGGGCGCGGCACCCGGTTGCGATGGAGCAGTTTCATCAAGGTGTCGCCTTTGCGAACCCGGACTTGGCGGCGGTCGATCTCGGTCGCGCTTTCGCTGGTGTGATCGGACTGGGTGTGGGCGAGGACGAAATAGCGCGGGTCGAGCTCTTGTTCGTGATCAATGGTGGAATCCCCGGGAGCATTGCCAATAAACAGGGGGATTGCCAGAACCGCCGCGGGGATTGCCAGAACAGCCGCGACCGCAATCACCATCACGATGGTTGCGGCACGGGTTTTGAGCAGTTTTCCGAGTTCTTGACCAGGAGGCATCAGCTACAAGCTATTCTGAACATTGGAAATTTCAGGGATCATCGGCGCGAGATATGTGCAATTTGTCTTCACGCAGACTGACCCAAGCCTCCCTTGGTAACCCCATGGTGCCTCCGGATGATTAATTCCGGCTTAACGTAGATATCTGAATAACCGTTATTTATCAATACCAACATTAGACTCTGCCACGCGAAGCACCCTAAAATCGACCGAATGTGCCTCTGGATACCGCCACCCGACCATTGTACGATGGAGTGTCAGACTTCATCTCTTCACCTTCCGGTTCACCTCTGGCGGCATTGATCAGGTGAAAA
>CBDUSV010000319.1:0-3595 GCA_965369885.1 uncultured bacterium | reverse complement strand
TTCCGTTTGACATCGCACCGCTTGAGGCTATAGTGCGCGCTCATTCCCGAGAATGCGGGCCCAGGCAAAGACTTGGCGCCCCGCCCCCTTAAAGACTGCAAGTGGGGACTATCGGGACAAAAACACCGATAAAACACGGGTATAGCAGATGACCAAGCGACTGAAGTCGAAGTACAAGATCAACCGGCGTCTCAGGGTAAATCTCTGGGGCCGGCCCAAGTCCCCCATCAACAAGCGCGAATACGGCCCCGGCGAGCACGGCCAGCGGCGGTTTAAGCTGTCCGACTATGGCACCCAACTGCAGGCCAAGCAGAAGCTCAGGGGCTATTACGGCAATATCACCGAACGCCAGTTCCGCAAATATTACCACGAGGCGGTGCGCCGGCGCGGCGACACCTCCGAGAACCTGATCGGCATTCTGGAAAGCCGCCTTGACGCCGTGGTCTACCGCATGAAGTTCGTGCCCACCGTGTTCGCCTCGCGCCAGTTCGTCAACCATGGCCATGTGCTGGTCAATGGCAAGCGGGTCAATATCCCGTCCTATCTGGTCAAGGAAGGCGATGTCATCGAGGTGCGGGAGAAATCACGTTCCATCCCCCTGGTGCTCGAGGCCATGGGATTGCCCGAGCGCGACGTGCCCCATTATATCGACGTCGACTACAACAAGATGAAGGGCACCTTCGTGCAAGTTCCCAAACTGGAAGACGTGCCCTATCCGGTGCAGATGGAACCCAACCTGGTGATCGAGTATTACTCGCGCTAGTTAGCTGGCGTCGTCGCCGGCGGCTGCTTCTTCCGGGGCGGTACGCTCGATGCCCTTTTCGTTCAACAGCTCTTCGAACTCGCCGGACTGATACATCTCTTGGATGATGTCGCAGCCGCCGACGAACTCGCCCTTGACGTAGAGCTGGGGGATGGTCGGCCAGTTGCTGAATTGCTTGATGCATTCGCGCAGTTCCGGGTCCGATAGCACATCGATGCCCTTGAACTTGACGCCGAGCTTCGACAGCATCTCGACCACGGCGGCCGAGAACCCGCATTGCGGGAATACCGGGCTGCCCTTCATGAACAAGACGACATCATTGCCGGAAACTTCATGGTTGATCTGTTCGGTGGTATCCATCGATCTTCCCTTTTTCTAGCTCTTTTTCAGCTCAGTCGTCTTCACTGACAGAGGTCCTGAGGGCCAGGGCATGGAGCTCAGCGCCCATGCGCCCACCCAGGGCATCATAGATCATTTGGTGTTGCTGGACACGGGTCTTGTCGCGGAAGGCGGCGGAGACCACACGGGCGGCGTAATGATCGCCGTCGCCCTGGAGGTCCTGAATCGTGACCTTGGCGTCGGGCAGGGCCTCGACGATCAGCTGCTCGATCAGTTGTGGATCCATCGCCATGGTCGCAATCCTTTAGCCTGAAAACCCTTGGTCTGAAGCCCTTTAGCCGGCAACCGGGCCCGCCATATAGTCCGGCAGCCAGCCCTCATGGGCGCGTTCCAATTCCGCTAAGGATATGGTCTCGCCCCCGGCCAATTTCAATGACTCAGCACCCACCGTGGCGCCGATGGCGGCGGCTGGAATTCCGGCCTTTTCCGCCGCCGCCAGCACCGGGGCCGCATCCGGGGCGGTGACGATATAGCGGCCCTGGTCCTCGCCGAAGGCCCAGCCATGAAGGGGGGTCTCGTCCGTTGCCACCGGCGGGGTGATGTCGGCGCCGATGCCCGACGCCAGGGCCATTTCCGCCAATGCCACCAGAAGCCCGCCGTCGGAGATATCATGGCACGCCGTGACCGCGCCTCCGGTAATCAGGCCGCGGACGAAATCGCCGTTGGCGCGTTCGGCGCCGAGATCGACCGGGGGCGGCGCGCCGGCTTCGCGTTTTGCGATCTCGCGCAGATAGAGGGTGCAGCCGAGATGGCCCCTGGTCTCGCCGATGACGATGATGTCCTCACCCGCCGCGGTGAAGGCGGCGGCCGCCCCGTGGCCGAGATCGTCGATCAGCCCAACGGCGCCGATCGCAGGGGTCGGCAGGATGCCGGCGCCGTTGGTCTCGTTGTAGAACGAGACATTGCCCGACACCACCGGGAAGTCGAGGGCAAGGCAGGCCTCACGGATGCCTTCGATGGCGCCGGCGAACTGGCCCATGATCTCGGGGCGCTCGGGGTTGCCGAAATTCATGTTGTCGGTGATCGCCAGCGGCCTTGCGCCGGTGGCGGTGAGATTGCGCCAGGCCTCGGCCACCGCCTGGGCGGCGCCGGTGGTGGGATCGGCGCCGCAATAGCGTGGCGTGCAATCGGTGGTCATCGCCAAGGCCCGGTTCGAGCCATGGATGCGGACCACGCCGGCATCGCCGCCCGGCCGGCCCACGGTGTCGCCCATCACCATGTGGTCATATTGCTGCCAGATCCAGCGCTTCGAGCTGAGATCCGGTGAGCCCATAAGGTCGCGCAGCGCCGTGAATATGGCCGTGGGCGCGGGGACGTCGGCGGCGGCGATGGTTTTAGGGGTGGGCGTCGGCACCCAGGGGCGGTCGTAGCGCGGCGCCGCATCGACCAGCGGGCCGATCGGCAGATCGGCGGCCGCGGCCCCGCCATGGCTCAGCACCATGCGCCCGGTATCGGTGAGGCGGCCGATGATGGAGAAATCGAGCTCCCATTTCTCGAACACGGTCCGCGCGGTGTCCTCCTCGCCGGGCTCGAGCACCATCAGCATGCGCTCCTGGCTTTCCGACAGCATGATCTCGTAAGCGGTCATGGCTTGTTCGCGCACCGGCACCTTGTCGAGGTCGAGCTCGACGCCGACGCCGCCCTTGGCCGCCATCTCGAACGACGACGAGGTCAGCCCCGCCGCCCCCATGTCCTGGATGGCGACGATGACGTCCATCGCCATGAGCTCGAGACAGGCCTCGATCAACAGCTTCTCGGTGAAAGGGTCGCCGACCTGGACGGTGGGGCGCTTCTGGTCGGTCTCGGCGTCGAATTCGGCCGAGGCCATGGTGGCGCCGTGGATGCCGTCACGCCCGGTCTTGGAGCCGACATAGATCACCGGATTGCCGATGCCGGTGGCCTTGGAATAGAAGATGCGGTCCTTGGCGGCGATGCCCACGGTCATGGCGTTGACCAGATTGTTGCCGTCATAGCAGGGGTGGAACTCACAGCTGCCGCCGACGGTGGGGATGCCGACGCAGTTGCCATAGGCGCCGATGCCGGCGACGACGCCGGACACCAGATGGCGGGTGCGCGGATGGCCGGGGCTGCCGAAACGGAGCGCATTGAGGTTGGCCACCGGCCGCGCCCCCATGGTGAAGACATCACGCAGGATGCCGCCGACGCCGGTGGCGGCGCCCTGGAACGGCTCGATGAAGGAGGGATGGTTGTGGCTCTCCATCTTGAAGATGGCGGCCAGGCCTTCACCGATATCGATGACCCCGGCATTCTCACCGGGGCCGCAGATCACCCACGGCGCCTCGGTGGGAAGTTTGCCGAGCCAGTTGCGCGATGATTTGTAGGAGCAATGCTCGGACCACATGACCGAGAAGATGCCAAGCTCGCACAAATTGGGCTCGCGGCCGAGGATGTCGAGGACGCGGCGATATTCCG
>CBDUSV010000318.1:0-3606 GCA_965369885.1 uncultured bacterium | reverse complement strand
AGCTCGTCGGCGGGCAGCACGTCCATGGCAACCAGCAGGCCCAGGGCGATGGGAAGATCGAAGTGGCTGCCTTCCTTGCCGAGGTCAGCGGGCGCCAGATTGACGGTGATGCGCTTGGGCGGCAGGGCGAGACCCAGGGCGCCCAACGCGGCGCGCACGCGTTCGCGGGATTCGGCCACCGCCTTGTCGGGCAGCCCGACGATGGTGAAGGCCGGCAGCCCCGCCGACATTTGAACCTGAACATCAACCTCCAGGACCTCGATGCCCTGGAACGCCACGGTGCCAATCCGCGCAACCATGGATCCTCCCCAACACGCACAGTTGTTTTCGTTGTCGCGACTGGGGTGACTCTATGCCGAACCGTCACATAAGGCTACAAAAGATAACGGGGTTTGACGCGGTCGATGCCGCTCCCTCACGCCGGCGGTATCACGTGGCCGCCTTTGAAGCGCGCCTCGATGGCGTCCCAGATGTCGGCTTCGAGGGAGACCTTGTCGAAGCGGTCGATTTCCTGGATGCCGGTGGGCGACGTGACGTTGATCTCGGTGAGATAGCCGCCGATGACGTCGATGCCGACGAAGATCAGGCCGAGCTCCGCCAGGGTCGGGCCGATGGCGTCGCAGATTTCCTGGTCGCGGGGGGTGAGCTTGGCCTTCTCGGCCCGGGCGCCGGCATGGAGATTGGCGCGGCTTTCGCCCTTGGCCGGCACCCGGTTGATGGCGCCCTTGGCGACGCCGTCGATCAGGATGATGCGCTTGTCGCCGTCACGCACCTCGGGCAGATAGCGCTGGGCGATGATGGGCTCGCGGTAGAGCTCGGTGAACATCTCGAGCAAGGCGTTGAGGTTCTCGTCGCCCTCGGTCACATGGAACACCCCGGCGCCGCCATTGCCGAACAGGGGTTTGATGATGATGTCGCCGTGCTGGGCGCGGAATTCCAGGATCAGGGCACGGTCGGCGGTGATCAGGGTCGGCGGCATCAGCCCGGCGAAGTGGGTGACGAACAGCTTCTCCGGCGCGTTGCGCACATGGACCGGGTCGTTGACCACCAGGGTCTGGGGATGGACATGCTCCAACAGATGGGTGGCGGTGATATAGGCCATGTCGAAGGGCGGGTCCTGGCGCATCATCACGATATCGAGGGATGCCAGATCGATGATCTCTGGCGCGCCCAGGGTGAAATGGCCGCCCTTCTTGCGCCGCACCACCAATTCGCGCGCCCGGGCGATGATGCGGCCGTCGCGCAGGCTCAAATCCTCGGGCAAATAGTGGTAGAGCGCATGGCGGCGGCGCTGGGCCTCGAGCGCCAGGGCGAAGGACGAATCGGCGTCGATGTCCATATTGTCGAGCGGGTCCATCTGAAAGGCGACGGCCAGGCTCATGGCGAGAACTCCTTAAGCTTAAGCTTTACCGCCACTTCGCGGCGCGCCGATACTATAGGCGACATCAAGGCCCAAGGCAGCGGAAAATCACACCCGGGCCTGGTGTGGGCCGTTGAATTTTATGGATTAATTGATCGAGCTCTGGAGTTCTTCGAGCAGCTTGGTGGCCTTGTGGCGGGCCTCGTCATTGCCGGTGTGGGCGATGAAGGTCTCGAGCGAGCCGACGGCGGCGCCGACCTTGCCAAGCTTGGCCTGCAACAGGCCGATCTCGTGCCACAGCGCTGCCCGGCCCGGGGCGAACATCAGCATGCGCTCGACCACGGTGATGGCGGCTTCCAGGCGGTTGGCGCCAACCAGGCGCGCCTTGATGTTGTTCTGCAGCCGCAGCAGAATATCCCGGTTGCTGATCGCCGTGTAATAGGCCGGCTTGAGCTCGGCGGCGCTGCCCGCCAGGCCCTTGAGGAAATCGCGAACCTCACGGGCATTGACCATGTGGTCGCCGGTATAGGGGTCGATCACCACGCGGCGGCTCAGATGGTCGAGGCAGATCAGGAAATGGGCGGGAAAATTGAGTCCCGAGACCTGCCAGCCCTGGGCCCTGGCGGCATGGATGTAGAGGATGCCGAGGGCCACCGGCAGGCCTTTCTTGCGGTCGACCACCCGCATCAGATTGGCGTTCTGGATGTCGTCATAACTCAGTTCGTCGCCGCGATAGCCGAATTGGCCGCGCATCACCGCCTTCAAGGCGCGGGCACGGTCATCGATGTTGTCGCCGTTTGTCTTGGTCCGGCTGAACTCATCGGCGACACCACCGGCCAGCAAGGCGACATGATGGCGGTAGCGCGCCAGCGAGATCCGCGGCCGGTCGAAGGTGGCCAGCACCAGGGCGGTTTCCGCGATATCGATTTCATGGTCATCAAGGGCGCCGATGCGGCCAAGCTCTTCCCTGGCGGCGGCACGGCCAATTTTGGCCGGGGTGGTGTTGCAATCGGTGTTCACAGCCGTTGGCGCCTCGGATCGGTTTTGATCAGCACGTGGTTGATGACTTTGTCGACGAATTTCAGGTTGCGGGCGTGATCGACGACGCGCTTGAGCTCAACCCGGCTTTGGGCGATGCCGAACAGATAGACCGTGTTGTTGACGGTCTCGATGCCGTAATTGATGGCGGTGATTTTGCTGTCGAACAGGACCTTGCTTTTGAGCTGGGCAGTGATCCAGACGTCGCGGGGATAGTTCTTGGTCTTGCCTGAGGGATCGATCTGGATCTCGTTGATCACTTCCTTGACGCCGATGGCTGTCCAGGCGAGTCGCACCGCGTCGGAACGGAGTTCCTTGCTCTTGACCACGCCGGTTATCAGCACCCGGCCCTCGTAAATCGAAAGGCCGAGGGCGTGGTACATGTCCACGTCCTTGTGCAGCCACATGACGGTGATTTCAGTGCGCGCCTTGGCGTCATCGAGGGCGCCGGTGAAGCCGCGTTCCTGAGATACGGCGACCGCGGTGCCGGTGCCGGCGCCGACGGCGACACCGGTGGCGGTGCATGCGGAGAGTGAGAGTGCGCACACCAAAATCGCGGCGACAGCAATGCCGCGGCGCTTATAGGCGCGGTCAAAGCAATAGCGAGATTCTGTTATCCTGGACACTTCGCGACCATAGATTCACAACTTTGGCGTCTTGTCCAGTACTTGTACAAATTTTTTTGTTGCTGATTACCCTAATGTGATCACGGTACTCCGCCGTCGCCGGGTTCGAATTCGCGCCATGCATCCTTGATATGAAGCGGCATTCGCCACGGCCGCACCGCCATGACATCGAAACGCACGAACAAATTCGCCAGCCCCGGGCGGTGCGCGAGATAGGCCGCGGCGGCGCGGGAAATGCGCCGGCGTTGACGCGACGTGACGGCCTCGCCGGCCTGGGCGATGGACGCGCGCTGCTTGACCTCGACCACCGCCAAGGCCTTGCCCTTGCGGGCGACGATATCGATTTCCCCGGCTGAGCAGCGCCAGCCGCGGTCAAGAATGCGATAGCCGCAAAGCCTGAGATACCACGCAGACAAGGTCTCGGCGCGGCGTCCCTTGCGCCAGGCCCTGAGCCGGCTGGGGCTGGCCATCACGCGCCGCCACCGTCCGCGCGCGGCTTTCCGTCAAGTGCCTTATCGTTAAGTGCAAGGGCGCGTTGATAGACCTTGCCCCGGGGCAAGCCGGTGGCTTTGGTGACGGCGG
>CBDUSV010000317.1:0-3616 GCA_965369885.1 uncultured bacterium | reverse complement strand
CCGTAAAGCGTGCGCGCGTTGCCGTCGAGAATCTTGGCAACCACATCCGGCGGCAGCTTGCCGTCCTCGCGAAGCTTGCGCATGGCTTCGATATCGGTCGAGGTGTCGGCATGGCCGTAATCGGTGCCCACCACCAGCTGGCCTTCGCCGGCATAGGGCAGGATATAGTCAAGATCGTCGGTCGACTGGCAGGCGACGAACATATTGTTGTCGGCCATGATGGTGTCGGACATCTCCTTGCCCTTGCGCTTGAAGCGGATCATCATATCGTTCAGGGCATAGGGAATCCACATGGCGCTGACCTCGACGAAGCCCCAGCGGAGGGCGGGGAACTTGGCCGGGATGCCGTCGCGCAGCAGGGAATGGAAGGCGGCGATCACCGAACATTTGTTGCGCCCGATGCCGACCTCGTCGCCATAGACCCCCCACATGGCGAAACTGCCATTGCCGGCATGGAAGCAGATTGGCAGGTCAAGCCGTTCCGCCGCCTCGAACAGCGGGAAGAAATAGGGGTTCGACAGGCGCCGTTCGCATTCAACGCCGCGCATGAAGACGCCGCAGGCGCCGTTGGCCTTGGCGAATTCAAGCTCCTCGATGGTCTTGTCCATGCTCCATAGCGGCGCCATCACCACCCAGCGCAAGCGCTCGGGCTCCTGCTTCCAGATCTCGGCGAGCCAGCGGTTGTAGCTCTTGCAGATGGCGTATTCCGCCTCCGGGTTCTGGGTCCAGGGGCGCAGGAACAGGGTGGGGTAGAGCACCTGGACATCGACATCGAGCGCATCCATGTGTCGAAGCCTGGCGCCGATATCCTCCATCTCGCGGTTTTCCCGGGACATCTCCTGGCCGGCATTGAATTCCTTTTGCTGGAGGCGGCCATCGAGCATCCAGTAGTTGCGCTGCACGCCGCCGGCATTGTCGGGGGTAAGCTCGCCTTCATCGGCCGTATCGGTGACGATGCGGGGGCGGTGTTGGCTGAATTCCTCGTCTAAGTAGTCGAAGGTCGCCAGACATTCGACCACATGAGCATCGGCATCGATGGCGCCCATGGGGCCCTCCCTCCCTGAAAATGTTGAAGCCTATAGACTTCTAACGATTTTACGCCTCCATCACCCCATAGACAAGAGAGCTTGCCCTTGCCCACCACGGGCCGAGAGGATAATTTGGGTCCAGAAACTTGTCTGCACAAAAGGTTAATGGGAGGCACAAGGTGGCTGCAACGGCGCTCGACGGCATAACGGTCCTTGAATTCGCCAGCTACGTCTCCGGCCCCTATGCCGGCATGATGCTGGCCGATCTCGGCGCCGAGGTGATCAAGATCGAGGACCCCAAATCCGGCGATCCGTTCCGGGGCTGGGGTGCGGCGGACTATTCCGCCACCTTCGGCTCGGTCAACCGCAACAAAAAAAGCGTGATCCTGGACCTTAAGTCGGACGGCGGCGTGGCGGCGGCCCGCGCCCTGGCCGAGACCGCCGACGTGCTGATCGAAAACTATCGGGTCGGCACCATGGACCGGCTTGGACTGTCCTATGAGGAGCTAACGGCGCGCAACCCGCGGCTGGTCTATTGCTCGGTCACCGGTTTCGGCCTCACCGGGCCCTATGCCCAGCGCCCGGGCTACGACACCGTGGGTCAGGCCATGGGCGGGCTGATGTCGGTGCTGACCGACATGGAGAAACCCCAGCCCATGGGGATTTCCCTGTCGGACCATCTCACCGGCATGATGGCGGCCTATGGCATCTTGGGGGCGCTGGCGGCGCGGGACCGCACCGGGCGGGGCCAGCGGGTCGAGACCTCGTTGCTGTCGGCGACGCTGTCGTTCCTCGGCGAGAACGCGGCACGTTATTTCGAGGAAGGCAACGTGCCCCGGCGCAAGACCCGGACCCAGACCGCCCAGGTCTATGCCTTCGTCGCCGGCGACGAGAAGCCCTTCGTCATCCATCTGTCGTCGCCGCCCAAATTCTGGCAAGGGCTGTGCAAGACCGTGGGCCACGAGGAATGGATCACCGACGACCGCTTCAAGGACAAGGCGGCCAGGCGCAAAAGCTATGACATTTTGGAAGCCGAGCTTGGCGCCATCTTCAAGACCGCGCCCCGTGATCACTGGTTGGACGCGCTCTTGGAAAACGACGTGCCGTCGGCGCCGATCTATTCCCTGGAAGAGGCCCTGGCCGACCCCCAGGTCATCCATCTCGGCATGATCCGCGAACTGCCCCACCCCAAGCTCGGCACCGTCAAGCTGCTCGCCGGCGGCGTCAACCTGTCCGACACGCCCACAGAGATCAAGACCCCGGCGCCGGGCCATGGCGAGCACACCGAGGAAATCCTCGCCCGCATCGAGGCGCAAATCAAGGGGGCGGCGCAATGATCGAGCCCTCGACCCATCTCCGCGACAAATGCGCCATCGTCGGCGCCGGCACCAGCCGCCTCGGCAAGGTCCCCGGGGTCTCGGCCCATGGCCTTTTGGAAGAGGCCATGACCGGGGCGCTGGCCGACGCCGGGCTCACCACCCAGGATGTGGACGGGCTGATCTGCCGCGGCCCCGACGAGATCTACACCTTCCACCAGGTCATGGGGGCGCGGCTTGGCATCGACGCCAACTTCTCGACCACGCTGACCAATGGCGGCGCCAGCCAGGTGCTGGGCGTGGCGCTGGCGGCGATGGCCATCGACAACGGCCTCGCCAGCACGGTCTTGGTCGGCTATGGCCGCGACAACTGGTCGCGGGTCCATGCCACCAAGGACAGCCACCTGCGCGCCTCGGGGCGGCCGCAACAGATGTACGGCGTCGAGTTCGGCCCCGAATACGGCTATTTCGGCGCCGTCGCGGCCCATGGCTTTGGCGCCCGGCGCCACATGCATGACTATGGCACGACGCGAGAGCAGTTCGGCGCCATCTCCGTCGCCTTCCGCCAACACGCGCTGCGCAATCCCGATGCGGCGATGAAAAAGCCCCTGACCATGGAGGACTACCTGGCCGGGCGCATGATCGTCGAGCCCTTCGGGCTGTTCGATTGCTCTTTGCAGACCGATGCCGCCGGCGCCGTTGTCGTCACCTCGGCCGAGCGCGCCAGGGACCTCAAAAGCCGCCCGGTGATGATCAAGGGCTTCGGCTCCCACAACAATCTTTCGGGCTGGTGGACCGACGACAATCTGACCACCACCGGCGCTCTCGAAAGCGGCCAGGCGGCCTATGCCATGGCCGGCGTCGGCCCGGACGACATGGATTTCGCCCAGATCTATGATTGCTTCACCTACATGGTGCTGGTGCAGCTCGAGGACTACGGCTTCTGCAAGAAAGGCGAGGGCGGCGCCTTCGTCTCATCCGGCGCGCTCGATCTCGGCGGCGAACTGCCCACCAACACGTCCGGGGGCCAGCTGTCGGAAGCCCATGTCGAGGGCATGCTCCAGATCGTCGAAGGGGTGCGCCAGCTCCAGGGCATCTATGGCCCGGACCGCCAGGTCAAGGACGCCGAGCTCGGCCTGATCTCCGGCCATGGCGGCAACACGGTGTGCGAATCGACCCTGATCCTGGGGGCCGCGTGATGGCGGACTATTTAAAACCCCTGCCTTTGCCGTCGCCGGAGTCCGAGCCGTTCTGGGCCGGCGCCCGGGACCA
>CBDUSV010000316.1:0-3650 GCA_965369885.1 uncultured bacterium | reverse complement strand
GGCGGTGGCGCTGGCCAATCAGTATTTCAGCGCCGCCGCGGCGCTGCCCGGCGCCGTGTTCTCGATCTGGCACAATCTCAGCGGCTCGGCGCTGGCAGGCCATTGGGGCCGGCGCTGAGGTCCCCGCTGATTACTCCGCCATGGAGCCGACGCGCCGGGCATAAAGCGCGATGCCGGCCAGAAGGCTGAGCAACACCGCGCCGATGATCAGGAAGCTGTTGCCGATGCCGGAAAATTCGGCGATGGCGCCCATGACAACCGGCAGGGCGGTGGCGGCAATGCGGTTGGCGGCAATGCGCATGCCGACGCTTTTGCCCTGGGATTGGGCATCCGCCGACTTGGCCATGATCGAAAACATCAGGGGCATGCTCATTCCGACGGACACGCCCCACAATCCGGCAATCAGCATCAACGGCCAGAACGACCCAATCAATGGCGTCACCGAGATGAAGGTGACGGCCAAGGCGACGGTGATGAACAACAACACCACCGGCTTGACGAACCGCGACAGGCGGGCAACGAGGAGCGCGGCACCGACGCCGAGCGTTCCGGCGGCGGACATCAAAAACCCGATCTCGGTGCCGGTGAAGTTGATGCTCTCGAGATAGACCACATAGAACGAGCCGCGGATGGCATAGGTGGTGTTGCGCATGACCGACACCATCACCACCACGGCGATGGCGGGAACCGAAAGCAGCGCGAAGGCCTCGAGATAACTCGACAATCTGGGGACGAAATCCTGAACCCGAAGCCGGTCTCCGGCGCGGGAAAGCTCGCTTGACGGCGCCGGCAGGATGTAGGCGGCGACGAACAGCCCGCCAGCCCACAAGGACATGGTGAGAAACGCCCCCCACGGCCCGAGATGGTCCCAGGCGGCGCCGATGATGGGCGGCACCGTCAGATTGCCGATCAATGCCGCCGAGCCCAGGCGTCCCGAATGGGTGGCATCGCCCTTCATGACCTGGCCGATCAGGGTCTGCGCCCCCATCCACGACATGGTCGTCGCCAGGCCGCCCAGCATCTGCAGGATGACCACCGCCCAGATCATCGGCGCCACGGGATAGAGGATGGGAACTATGAGCCCGACGATGGCGAAGACCATCATCACCCGCTTGGCGCCGAGATGGTCCATCATGGCGCCGCCATGGATCGACAGCACCGCGGGCAGAACATGGCGCGCGCCCAATATGATGCCGATCATGAAGGCCGACGGCTCCAGGGTCAGCACCACCCAGAGCGGTATCAGCAACCCCGCCATGTTCTGCATGCTGGTGGCGAGATAACCGGAGACATAGACAGCCCATTGGACGCGCAGGGGCACGGTCTCGGTGGCGGGCTCGGCCAACCTTCTCTCCCTAATTCGTGTCTTCAGCGGCCGGTTGTCCCCGGGACCGGGGCAGAGATGCCGTCGCAACGCGCTCAAATTAGATCATGGCGGCGAAAAGGCAAGGCGGTTGAGGGCGGCCAAAAACCACTGACGGCATAGGCGCTTTGTGCCATGATCCGGGGCCTGTAATGAGGTTTGCTTCACGTCATCACATCATGGAGGACATCACATGATACCGGGCGCCAATCGTGTTTTGATTTCATGTGTGATCGTCGCGGGTCTTGGCGGCTGTACCCTGTTCGGTGTCGATGTCGATTCCACCTCGACCGAGTACAAAGAGGAATCCGCCCTTAAGGACCAAGTCAAGTCCCTGGAATCCCGCATTCAACGCCTGGAACGCAAGATCGACCGCCTCGAGGGCCGGCGGCGGCGCTGAGCCGGGAATAACCGCCAACACCGAGGAAAGCCGGATGCCAAGGAAATATCTGATTGCCCCGATAGGGGGGGTGATGTTGGCGGCAATGGTGGTGGCCGCGACCCCTAGCTTGGCCGCGGAACCGGCCATCGCCACCGGCGATCTCACAGCCCTGGTGGCGCGGTTCCAATCTGCGCGACCCGGCGATTTCCCAAGCTTTGCCGAGAACGTGCGCCAAACCGCGGCACATCAGGGGCTAAAGCGTTCGATCGGCCGCTTCATCAACAAATCCCCCCTCGACGATGTCGATCGCATCAACATATACCGCCTGCTCGGCATCTATGGCCGCATCAAATACAAACGTGAGATGATTCGGGTGTTAACCGAGCTCGTTGCCCTTCCCACCTTCAAGCGCGAAGGCACACCCCAGCACCAGAGCCCCCATATCATCCGATTGGGCGAAACCCTGGAAAAGTTCGCCCGCGCGTTCGGTCTTGAATTCAGCAACACCGATGACCGCATCTTCGAGATCACCCTGGAGGGCAAGGCAAAGGGCGCCATCGGCGTTTTCACCCATGGCGATGTGGTCCCGGTCGAGAACGCAAGGTGGCGGATCAAGCACCACCGATGGTTCGATCCCTTCCAGCTCAGTATCATCGGCGGCAAGATGTATGGCCGTGGCGCGTCGGACAACAAAGCCTCGATCGTGGCGGCGTTGTTCGCCCTCAAGGTCATCAAGGAAACCGGTTTCTCCACCGACCGCGCCATTCGGCTGTTCGTCGAGACCACCGAGGAAACCGGCGGTTCCGGCATCGAATATTACAAACAACACCATGATTTGCCCGGCTACAACATCGTGCTCGATGGACGCTATCCCGTCGGCGTCGCGGAAAAAGGATTCGGCGTCATCATGGCCAAGTTCCCGGTGCGCAAGGCCGAAGGCAAAGGCGCCGAGATTGTCGAGGTCACAGGCGGCAGGGCGATAAATCAGGTCCCGGCCAAGGCCCGCGCCACCATCATGGCCACCTTGCCGCGAAAACTGAACTTACGCATCGGCACCAAGGTGGCGGGCTACGTCAAGGCCAAGGGCGGCAATTTCCGCATCCTGCATTCGGCCAACCCTAATCGCATGGTCATAACCGTGATCGGCGAAGGCACCCATTCGGCGCGTCCCGATCGCGGCGTCAATCCGGTGTCGCGGCTGTTCGATTTTCTCAACACCATCCGTGACCACGCTCCTTTCAAGCGCAACCATTTCACCGATGCCGCGGCCTATGTGGCCGACAACTGGGGTATCGACGATTACGGCAAGAAGCTGGGCATTGATTATGCCGACGATTTCATGGGCCGGCTCACCGCGGTGATCACCACCGTCAAGGTGAAAGGAGGCGTCTTACATGTCGCGGTCAATCCCAGGGCGCCACGGGGCAAGGAGCCCGAGCAGCTGATCGGGCAGATTTCGCAAAAGCTTGACGCCTGGCGCGGCCGGCGCGCCATCCCCTTCAGCTTCGACATCAAGATCAAGCGCTATATGTACCGCGATCCCAAGGGGCCGTGGATCAAGACCCTTCTCGATGTTTTCACCAGTGTCACCGGTCTTGCGCCCAAGCCGCGGTCATCGAACGGCTACACCACGGCGCGCCAATTGCCCAACGGCATCCAATTCGGCCCCGGCATGCCCGGGGAGCGCGGCACAGCCCATCAGAAGAATGAATTCAAGAAGATGAGCCATTTCCTGCGCGACGCCCAGATCCTGACCGAGACCTTCCTGCGTCTCGGCAATTTGAAACATATGGAATAGCCCCGGGGTAGCCCCGGCCAGCGCGATCATAAATTTCCCCCGTTATTCACCTCCCTGGCCCATAAACTTAAGGATTCTTTTTAATAGGCGGCGCCGGTTTACCAATG
>CBDUSV010000315.1:0-3693 GCA_965369885.1 uncultured bacterium | reverse complement strand
TTTCCGCCGCCAAATGCTAGGCTGTGTATTCAGCAACGGTTACGATAACGAAACGATACCATGAAGCAAGCCCTGACACCGGCCTCATCGCCCTCGGCGCTGGCCGCCGAGATCACCGCCCTGACCGGCACCGGGGTCCGGGTGTTGTGCATCGGCGATGTCATGCTCGACCGCTTCGCCTATGGCGAGGTGGACCGCATCTCCCCCGAGGCGCCGATCCCGGTGTTCCGCCACCAAAGCGAGGCCACCATGCTGGGCGGCGCCGGCAATGTGCTGCGCAATCTGACGGCGCTGGGCGCCGGCGCGGACTTCATCGGCGTCATCGGTGACGACGCCGCCGGCGGCGAGATCTCTGCCCTGGTCGCCGCCGAGCCCGGGGTCAAAGGCCACCTTGTGGTCGATGCGGAGCGCGAGACCACCATCAAGACCCGCTATATCGCCGGCGCCCAGCAATTGTTGCGCGCCGACCGCGAATGCGCCCGGGACGTCGGCGCAAGCCGCGCCGATGACGTGCTCAAGGCGGCGGCCAAGGCGATGGAAAGCGCCCAGGCGGTGGTGCTGTCGGATTATGGCAAGGGGGTGCTGACCCAAGACGTCACCGCCAAGATCATCGAGATGGCGGCCACGGCGGGCAAGCCGGTGATCGTCGACCCCAAGGGCAATGATTTTACCCGCTACCGGGGCGCCTATCTGCTCACCCCCAATGTCAAGGAACTGGCGCAAGCCGCCGGCCATGACATTTATGACGAGGACGGGATCGTCGCCACCGCCCAAAACATGCGCCAAAGCGCCGGTGTCGATGGCATCCTGGTGACCCGCGGGCGCGACGGCATGACCCTTGCGGTCGATGGCGGCCACCGCCACTTGTCCACCCGGGCGCGTGAAGTGTTCGATGTGTCGGGCGCCGGCGACACCGTGGTAGCCACTGTCGCGGCGGCGTTGGGCGCCGGCATGGCGGTGGCGGACGCGGCCTATCTCGCCAACACCGCCGCCGGCATCGCCGTCGGCAAGATCGGCACCGCCGTGGTCCACAATGACGAACTTTGTGCGGCGCTCCATGCCTCGGAGCGTGCCGCCGGCGAGGACAAGCTGCTGAGCCTCGAGGCCGCCCTCGATCTGCTGCAACGCTGGCGCGCCCAGGGCTTCAAGGTCGGCTTCACCAACGGCTGCTTCGATCTTCTTCATCCCGGCCATATCTATCTGCTGGCCCAGGCGCGGGCCGCCTGCGACCGGCTGGTGGTGGCGATCAATTCCGATGGCTCGGTGGCGCGCCTCAAGGGCGAGGGCCGCCCGGTGCAGCCCTTGACCGCCCGGGCCCAGGTACTGGGCGGACTTGCCAGCGTCGACGCGGTGGTGGTGTTCTCCGACGAAACCCCGGTGAAACTGATCGAGGCCATGCGCCCCGAGGTGCTGATCAAGGGCGCGGACTATGCCAAGGACCAGGTCGTCGGCGCCGATCTGGTCGAAGGCTGGGGCGGCAAGGTGGTTTTGGCCGAGCTGCTGGACGGCCACAGCACCACCGAGACCATCGCGCGGCTGGTGAAATAGGGCGAATTGGCACCCATGGCGGATCAACAGGGTGCGGAGAACTCGTCCCGGGTCTTTTCCGTCCTCATGGCGGGCTTCGTCGTCGTGTTGGTGTTGACCAACATCATCGGCGTCAAGCTGTTCCTGGCCTTCCCCGAGACCTTTCCCCAGGGCCTGTTCGGCGAGGCCATCACGCTGACCACCGGGCTCATCACCTATCCGGTGACCTTCCTGCTCACCGACATCGTCTGTGAGGTCTGGGGCCGGGCCAAGGCCAACCTCATGGTGATCACCGGCTTTTTCATGAGCCTCGCCTCATTGGTGCTGATCCAGATTGCCCTGGTCCTGCCCGGCGCCCCGGCGTGGCCCGCGTCCAACCCCATTTTCGCCACCGTCGCCGACATGCAGAGCGCGTTCGAATCCGTCTTCACCCTGCCGGGCATCCTGATCTTCGCCTCGATGACGGCGTATCTGGTGGCGCAATTGATGGATGTGCGTTTGTTCCATTTCTGGAAGCGGCTGACCCGGGGCAAACATCTCTGGCTGCGCAACAACGCCTCCACCATGACGTCGCAATTGTTCGACACCGTCATCGTCAATTCGATCTTCTTAGGGCTAGGCCTCGGCCTCGATTGGGCCCTGGTCGCCAAGATCATCGCCGCGTCCTATCTGTTCAAGATCATCATGGCGGCGCTCGACACGCCGTTCATCTATCTCGGCGTCGCCCTGGTGCGCCGCTACGGCGGCGAGCCGGAGGGGGAAGGCGCGGGGGTTTAGGCTCACGCAAACGCGACCTGGCCCGAGCCGGGCTGGCGGTCCCAGCGGTGTTCCAGGTTGCAGTAATAGCCCCAGGCGCGTTTTGAGCGCATGGGGAGCGCGACGTCGGCGTCGAAGGTTTTGCATTCCTCCGCGCTCAGGGTGTCGAGTTCGCCCAGCATGGCGGCCTCGACCGATTTTTTCGCCTCGTCTTCCAGGATGAGGGACGCGTAGAGCATTTCCTCGATATCGTGGCCGATCACGGTGATGCCGTGGCCGCGCATGAAGGCGCCGCGGGACGTTCCCACCAGCCGGGCCAATGCCTCGCCCTGTTCCACGGTCTTGACCAGCTTGGGCTCGCGGTAGAGCGGCACGCCTCCGCCATAGAGCGAGCCCTGCAATGTGACCGGGCGGAATTCGCGCTTGGCGATGCCGAACAGCGTCGCGTAGGGCGCGTGCAAGTGCGCGATGGCCAGGGCGTCGCCGCGCACGCCGTGCAGCGCGGTGTGGATCGGCCATTCGATGGGAAGCCTCTGGTCGCCGTCGAGCACCTTGCCCGTGAGATCGGCGACCAGGATATCGTCCGGCCCAAGCGTCGCCTTGTCGGCGCCCTGGCCCGGCGACATATAGACCCGGCCCGTTGCCGGATCATAGGCGCTGATATGGCCGAACAGGCCGAGCAATTGCTGCATGGCGAAGATGCGGGTGCAGGTGGCGAGCTTGTCGCGCAGGATAGCTTCGGGGATACTCATGGACATTGGCATGTCTCCTTAATTTCTCATCAGCCAACCGGAACGAACAGATCCTCCACCGCCATGGGGGCTTCGATCATCCCTTGCTCGGCGAGATAGGCCACGAAGGTCTCGAGCGTCGCCCGGTTGGGCTCGATGCCATAGGGCCAGGGGTCATCGCCGAAGATTTGGTCGATCTCCTCGATCTCGTCCCACATCCAGGGCAGCATGTATCTGAGCGAGCCCTGGTGGCGCATGCGCTCCAAAGCCCGGTCGCGGGATTGGCAGAAGGCCTCGAACAGGGACGGCGCGATGGCCGGGTGGCGGTCATAAATCTCGCGGCGGATGACCACCAGGTGCATGATCGGGAAGATGCCGGTGCGCCGGTAATAGTCCGCCTCGATCTGGCGGAAATTGGGGAACAGGCGCACCAGGTCCCCATGGCGGCCGAGCGACTTGGGCACGTTGGAGCCGAGCGTCGCGTCGATTTCGCCCGCCTCCAGCAGTGCCCTGAGCGATTTGCCGCTGTCGTTGTCATGAACAGGTTGGGCCGCTAGCAGCGGCACCGTGGTGGGATTGGTGTCGGCGCCGGGCTGCTCCATATTGCCTTGGATCCAATGGATCTTGCCGAGATCGACGCCGTATTCGTGCTGCAGCAGGCCGCGGACATAGACCGCCG
>CBDUSV010000314.1:0-3738 GCA_965369885.1 uncultured bacterium | reverse complement strand
CCAGGTGATCGAATTGGCATGAATGTCGTAATAGTCCTGCAGGTAACCCCGCGCCCAGACGGTGCCGGCGGGCTGGAAGTTGGTCACACCAATGCGCCGCCCCATGAGGTCCTTGGGTTCCTTGATGCCGGCTTGGGTGTTTATGAACACAAACCCCTGGCGGAATCGGCGATGCAGGTAAACCGGGATGGCGTTCCACGGATAACCTTGATCACGGGCCATGAAATAGGCGCAGATATTGAATTCACAGATATCGTAATCGTTGTGGAGCATGCGGAATTGCCGCTCTCGGGAGTCCAGCGTGAGCACGGTCAAATCGATGCCGTCGGGATTGACCGTGCCGTCCTGCAACGGCCTGGTAATCTCGTAATCTCCACAAGCTAGTGAAAGCCGCAGTTTGCTTGCCATTGCTCATCTCCTTATTTGAATTTCATCCCCGATACCACCGCGGCGGGGTTCGGACACTAATCGAGGGTTTGCGACTTCATCCAGCGTTTGCGGCTATGGGTCAGACCCAGCGACACAAGCATGGCGGCGAACCGTATGGGGCCCCCGATGCCGTTGACAACCGGCACGCCGAGTTCCCCCATCAGCCATTTCGGATCGATATGCACCGGACATTGGGTGATCCCGGTGGGCAAGATGACGTCGGCGCCATCTTCCTCGATCAACTTCCGCCCAGCGGCGACGAAATTTTCCACCATGGCATCGTGGTTCTCGGCAATGTCAGGCAGATCGAACCCGGAACTGGCCCAGCCCACGATTTTGTGCTCCATGCCATATCGCCGGACGATGGCCTGCAACACAGGGAAGTGAATCTCGTGATAGGCGACACAGCCGAAGCGGTCACCAAGGATAGACGCGATATGAAGGGCGGTTTCGAAGGGCCCAAGAACCGGGATATCGACGGCGGAACGGCCACCATCGACGCCCAGATCCAAAAATCCGAGCGGAACCACAGCGTCATAGCCTTGTTTTTCCGCTTCGCGGAACGCCTCGATCACCGCCGGTGAGACCAGGGCGATCTCGGCCTGGGTCATGCCGTGGAAATACGGGGAGACCGGCGCCGATATGATGCCGACCTCGACCTCGTCACTGGAATAGGCCAAGGCCGCCTTTTCCCGCCTCTCGCGCTCTTCCGGCGGATAACCGCCAATGACAAAAGCGACTCGAACCATGTTTTCCTCCCAAGTTGGCGAAATAGATGTCTTTCAGGCCGCACGCGGCGGCCCGGATCATTTGCTTTTGGAATGCGTTTCAAGCCCCGGACGGTAACGGCCCTTGAGGAAGTCACCGATCCCCTCGCGGCTGCCGCCTTCCTGCAGAAGATATTTCAACTCGCCCTCCTTGGCACGGGTAAAGCCAATCGACCCTTCCCAGGTCATCTCCAGTGAATAACGGTAGGCTTCCTTGGTCACCCGCAGCGCGACTGGATCCTTCTCGCACAGGCACTGCGCCAACTCGAAGGTGCGCTCGCGCAACTCCGCGCCGGGCCAGGCTTGGTTGATAAGGCCGATGTCCGCGGCGGTTTCGCCTGAAAAGGTTCTGCCCGTCATCGCGTAATAGAGGGCATCCCTTGGCCGTAGCAAATTGGCGAGGGATTTGCTGACGGCCCCGCCCGGGAAATGTTTGAAGTTGATTTCCGAAAGGCCGAAGATCGCGTCCTCGGCCGCATAGGCAAGGTCACAGCCTTCGACGATCGAGAAGGCGCCGCCGAAGCAGAAGCCATTGATCATTGCAATGGTCGGTTTGGGGTAGTAACGCAGCGTCCGCCCACGCCATTCGGTGGCGAGGCGGGAAATGCGGTCGAACTCGGCGCGATTGTCGTGCAGTTCGGTGAAGAACTGTTTCAGATCCATGCCCGCGCAAAAGGCCTTGCCGGCGCCGGTGATGATGAGAACGCTGACATCGTCATCGTTGCGAAGTTTCTCCAAGAGATCGGTCATGTCCTCGTGAAGCTTGGGATTCATTGCATTGCGCTTTTCAGGGCGATTTAAGGTAATGCACGCGATCTGGTCGGCGATATCGACGAGAAGGGTTTCGTATTCCATGTAAATTCTCCTTAGCTTCTTAAGGTTTCGGCAGCGTATTCTAGAAAAGTGGGAACCGGCCTTCGCGCCCGGCCCGCACGGCTTCACCATACAAAGATCAAGTTTTTTCGGCCTGCACCACCCAATTCCGGGCCTCATCAAGCAGCGACGTGATCGCTTGTTCAACCGGCCCCGGACCGGCAACCGCCTTTTCGGCATCCTTGACCATTGTGTCGAGATCCGACCACAAAGTCCGGACCCGTTCCGTGTCGAAGGTGGTTGGCCAAATCGTCTTTCCGAGAATGATGTCCATGATCTCCTGCTGATCCACGTCGATATCGCGGCCGGTCTCTTCGCGCAGAACTTTTTTGAGATCCAATTGCGGTTCGCCGAGACCATGAGCGCGGACCATGGCTCCCAATATCCGGTGTCCCGTCCGAAACGGCACGCCGAAATCATAGACAAGCCGGTCATGGGCTTCGCTGGATCCGGCGTAGTCCATGGTCGCCTTGCGTGCCATTTCATCCAAGTTAAACTGCCCGTGTTCGATAACGTCGGACATATATCGGGTCCAAGCCTCGATATCCGTGGCGGTGCCGTATAGGCTCGCCGAGTGGTAAATCGCCTCGGATTCTTCCGACGGCCCCGAGGACGCGGCCATTTCCCCCGCCAAGCGCGTCGCCGCCATGACCGATCCGCCAATGACCGCCTGAAATCCGAAAGGCACCTTGGCGTGGGGAAGCGCGCTACTGCCGCCGCTGTGAGCATCCGCGGGCGTGAACAGGCCGAATTCGGTGGTCATCCAAATTCTCATGTCCTGGGCAAGGCGCGACAGGTCCATCGCGTTCAGGCAGAGGACGAAAAAAGGCTCGATAAACTGGTCGTGGACCCAAATGCCGTCGCGGCGCAAAAGTGCCCGGTTGGTGAATCCCAACCTCCGGCTGACGCCGTCATATAGGGCATGCAACTGATCGCGGCTGCCAAAAAATGAAGGCCCTTTGTCCAGGCGATCCTCGACCTGCTGGAGCCGCTCCAAATGCGGCAGCCACGTCGTCGCCCAGGACATGAGATATTCGCCCAGGGTGGTAAAGCCGGAGTGATGCAAGTGATGGTAATTCGGCGCTATGGCATCCATGACCGGCGCGGCCTTGTCGAGAAGCACCCGAAGCAACGCCACGACCACCTGACGCTGGGCATACAGGGAATGGCGGAAAAACAGGCGCGGGAGATAGTTTCTGAGGCTTTCTCCGCGATTTCGGCCGAGATGAAGCCAAGCGGTGTGCTCGGGACCGACCCTGTCCCGCAACCACGCCTCTCTTTGCGACACCACGTCGCCGGCCGGCACTGTGGTGTCGGTGTTATCGATATCGTCCAGAAGTTCGAGCAGGGCTTTAATCAGCGCAATGGCCGAGTCTCGCGGCGTAAACCCGAGTTCGGCGGCCGTCAACACATAGGCCACATCGCCGGCCAGCATGTAGTGAGCCGTGTGCCGGCTCGATCGCGCCTCCACCTCATTAACGGCCCGCGTGTAGCTGGCTGATTTGCCTCCAGCCAGCCGGCCCGCTGGGGCTTCTTTCCCGGTATCCGACACCTTTTACTCCGATGGTCTTTGTTTTTGGCGAGCTTCGATCAGAAGCCAAACAGGCCCCAGATTATTCCCCTGTACATTCCAACGTGCAAAATCAGTTCGAAAAGCGTGAAGACCAGA
>CBDUSV010000313.1:0-3750 GCA_965369885.1 uncultured bacterium | reverse complement strand
GTGCTGATAAACTGCGCCAAGAAGACATCTTCGCGCCCCACCACCTGGATCAACGACGAGATCGCCCAGCTCTATGTCAGCCTGATGCAAATGGGCCACGCCCACAGCGTCGAGGCCTGGCAGGGCGGCGAACTGGCCGGCGGGCTCTATGGGGTGTCCATAGGCGGCGCCTTTTTCGGCGAAAGCATGTTCTCCACCGTGACCGACGCTTCCAAGATCGCCCTGGCCCATCTGGTGGCGCGGCTCCGGCGTAGCGGATTCACACTGCTCGACACCCAGTTCGTGACAGCCCATCTGCGGCAGTTCGGCGCCATCGAGATCAGCCGCGACGAATATCTCTCCCGCCTGGCCCAGGCCCTCGAGGTCAAGACCAGTTTTTATTTGGGAGCGCTGGCACCCGAGGACTTGGAATTCAAACAGTCCTTGACCCAGACGTCATAGACCGGATGCTCGAGCGCCGATAACGCCGGCGACGAAGCGTACATCCATCCCCGGAACAGCAACAAGGGCTCAACGCCCCGCCGGATATCCCTGATCTCGAGAAAGGCGGCGCTTTCGGGGGGGTCCTCGGGTGGGCGCTTGTGGCACTTGCGGGCGGTGATTTCCAGGGTGCCGAAGCGCACCCCCTTGCCGATCGGCGCGGTAAAAGACGAGATCCGCGCCGTGACCTTGTCGAGGCCCTGCATCAACGCGCTATCGCCCTCGAGTGCCGCCGCCGGGGCCGGTGCGAACAGCCGGGCCGCCATCCAAAACACCGCCAGGACGGCAACCGCTGATCCGGTACGAACAAACACTCAGTCTTTCCTAAACGGGTTTTCCAACGAGTCCATAAGCGACTGAAGAACGCCGCGGAATTGCGTCTCGTCGGCATCCATCAACACCGCGTCCTCAAGGGCGTCCTGGCACATTTGGCGAATTTCCAACAGGTTCTGGTTGAGCACCTTGATCTTCTCATGACACGACAATGGCGTGCCTTGCGGTGACAGCCAAGCCGGCGGATCAAAATCCGTTTCCGCGTGTTTGACCATGACCCTTGGGACCTACTTCGCCGGCGTCTCGTCCTTCTTGTCCTTGTCGGGTGAGCTGAACATGAACTGGCTGATCAGGGACTCCAGGTTCAACGGCGACTGGGTGAATTTGATCTCGCCGCCGGGCTTAATCATCTTCTCCTCGGCGCCCGGCACCAGGGACATATATTTGCCGCCCAACAACCCGTCGCTGACAATCTCCGCCGCCGAATCCAGTGGCAACTTGATGGCGGGATCGACGCTCACCCGCACGATGGCAAGATAGGTCTTGGGGTCGATCGACTGGCCGATGACGGTGCCGACCTTGATGCCGCTCATGCGCACGTCGCCGCCATCCTTGAGGCCATCGATGCGGTCGAACTTGGCAAAAAGTTCATAGCCACTGACCGCCTGAATGCCCGTGCTGGAATAGGCAAAGGCCAAGAACAGGGCGGCAACCACAAGAACCACGCCACCCAAAATGGTTTCGATCAGATTTCTTCGCATGGCTTCAAATCCCTCGTAGCCTATCCCATTGGGTCCACTTCCAGGCCGGCCGCGAAGACATGCGAAAAGAGACATGGCGAAACATGTCCCGGGGCCGTGGGCTCAAACATGGCTCTTTCGTGATGCCGTGGCAAGCCCCGCGGTGCACGGGTCCGATCTCATGAAAATTCGCGATATATATTTAGCTCGGCCGCCAGGGCTCATAATCACCGGTGGCCTTGGCCCGATGGCCGCCCCGCAGCGCCGATCCCTCGGGACGGTACGCCTTGTCCGTGCCGGTGAAGTTGGGGTGATGGGCCTTCTGCCACGGCCGCTGGCCGGTGGTCTCATGGCTAGGAACATCGTCAGTGGTGTGATGGAGCCAGGCATGCCACACCGGCGGCACTGATGATGCCTCGACCTCGCCGGCAAAGATCACCCAGCGCCGGTCGCGCCGGTCCATGCGCCGGACCATCCGCCGATCCATCAAAGGGCCCAGGTCTTTCCCAGCATCTTCGCCACGGACCCGGTAATAGCGGTTGCCGAACCCATCGGTGCCCACCAGTTTGCCCCTGAGCCAAGTGAACAAAAGCGTACCGATGCTCGTCATTTTCAACTCCTTGGCACGAATGCCTACTCGTGCCGTCTGCTCGAGTGCCGTGGTTGCAATATGGCACAGCTTGGCGCCCAGGCGCCATGGCCCTGATTTATGTGAGGCTTTATCAAGGACTTACCCCCACCTCCAGGGCCGGAGTTCAAACATATCCCAAGTTTTCCACATGCCATCCCATGTGATATCCACATATAGTAGCTGTTTGTCCACAACCCGCAAAATATTGTTGCAACCTTCTACATTTGGTGATACCTCTGACTCAATTCACTAGATTTAGGGGCCAAAGACTTAAAATAAGTTTGGCATCCGCGGTCGAGGCCGGTGGCCGAGGCTAAAAATCCAAGGAATTCAACGTCTCACGTGATTTCGGGCCGTTGGCCACAAAATCTAGGCTGATGGCGCAAGCACCAGGGGTGTTGCGAGGAGGTGGCGGACCCAAATAGCGGACCGTCGAGAGTGTGGAGTTGAGTTTAGCTGGGGGATTCTATGCGTATCACACGCCATTTCACGACGGAGGGACAGTCCCCTTACGCGGATATGGAATTCCGCACCGCCGTCAGTGAAATTCGCAATCCCGATGGTTCCGTCGTTTTCCGGCTCGAGGATGTCGAAGTTCCCGCCGATTGGTCGCAGGTCGCCTGTGACATCATCGCCCAGAAGTATTTCCGCAAGGCCGGGATACCGAAAAAGGTCTCCGCGGTCGAGGAAGCGGGTATCCCCGATTGGTTGTGGTGTCATGCACCGGACACCGATGACACGGGGGATACCCCCCGCGGCGGCGAGACCTCGGCCAAGCAGTTGTTCCACCGCCTGGCCGGCACCTGGACCTATTGGGGGTGGAAAGGCGGCTATTTCGATACCGAGCGCGACGCGCGCGCCTTTTACGACGAACTCTGTTACATGCTGGCGCGGCAAATGGCGGCGCCCAATTCGCCCCAGTGGTTCAACACCGGACTGCATTGGGCCTATGGCATCAATGGGCCGGCGCAGGGCCATTATTACGTCGATTACCTGAGCGGCGAATTGAAGGAATCGGACGATGCCTACGAGCATCCCCAGCCCCATGCCTGCTTCATCCAAAGCGTCGCCGATGATCTCGTCAATGAAGGCGGCATCATGGATTTGTGGGTGCGCGAGGCGCGGCTGTTCAAATATGGCTCGGGCACCGGCAGCAATTTCTCAAAATTGCGCGGTGAGAGCGAACAGCTTTCCGGTGGCGGCCATTCGTCGGGACTGATGAGCTTCCTCAAGATCGGCGACCGCGCCGCCGGCGCCATCAAGTCTGGCGGCACCACCCGGCGCGCCGCCAAGATGGTCACCGTCGACATCGACCACCCCGATATCGAGGAATATATCGCCTGGAAGGTGATCGAGGAACAGAAGGTCGCGGCCCTGGTCGCCGGCTCCAAGCTCGCCAACAAGCATCTCAATGCCATTATCAGTGCGTGCGTTGATGGCATGGATGGCGATGACGGAGAAGACGACGACCGTTTCGACCCCCTACACAATTCCGCCCTGAAGACCAAGATCATCGCGGCGCGCGAATCGATGATCCCGGAAAACTACATCCAGCGGGCCATTCAGTTCGCCAAACAGGGTTTCAAATCGATCGATTTCAAGACTTACGACACCGATTGGGATTCG
>CBDUSV010000312.1:0-3762 GCA_965369885.1 uncultured bacterium | reverse complement strand
CTGGCGAGGAACGACATGTTGCCGCGCCGGTTGCGCCGGACCAGCCGGCAGCCCCAGAGTTCGGTATAGATCTCGGTGGCGCGGTCGATATCGGTGACCCCGATGGTGAAGTGCAAAATCCCCTGCGGTTTCATCTTTGCCATCTAAGCGAAGCCCCTCCCCTAGCCGCCCTATGACTGCTGGATATGGCTCTCACGGCCGAAACCGATCAAGCGCAACCCCAGGGTCACCGCCAACAGGGCCAGGATCAGCATGGCGCCGATGGCGCCGACCGCCATGACCTCGCCCTCGTCCCACATGTACCAGATCAACACCGCGAGCACGGTGTTGGCCTCGTCCTCATAGATGATCAGCGGAATCGAGGCCTGGCGCACGGCGTGGAGCATGACCCAGACCCAGACGCCGACGAAAGTGGGCATCATCAGCGGGTAAAAGATGCGCCACATGGTGCGCCATTGCTTGGCGCCCGACACATAGGCGGCCTCTTCCAGATCCTTGTGGATCTGCAGGATCGCCGCGTTCATGGCGCGGGTGCCGTAGGCCATGAAGGAGACCATGAAGGCGATGATGATGGCCCAGATGGTGCCGAACAGCGGGATGCCGGTTTGCTTGTCGAACTGCAGGAACACCCACATCAAGGCCAGGCCTAGGACGATGCCGGGAATGGCGTGGGGCACGAAGGACAGCTGGTCGAGAATCTTGCGGCCCCAGAACCTGGAGCGCACCACGATGAGCGAGATCAGGAACGCCACCAGGGTGGTCACCGTCGAGGTCACCACCACCATGATCCCGGTGTTCTTCAACACCGTGCCGATCATCTCGCTGTCGAACACCTCGCGGTAATTGTCCAACGTCATGATCTCGAAATCGCCGACACCCGGTGTCTTCAAATAGGGCAGGAACGACACATAGACGAAGATGAAGAACGGCATGATGATGGAGAACATCAAAAACAGCACCACCAGGCCAACCGCGGCATGGCGCCAGCTGCCGAGGTCCTGGAGACGTGGCCGGTAGCCCTTGCCGGTGATGATGGAGTAGCGCTCGGACCGGGCGATGACACGGGAATAGAGCCAGATGGCGACCACGGCGATCAGCACATAGACCATGGCCAGCGCATTGGCCTGGCCGTAATGGGGCAGGAAGGTCGCGGAATTGAGAAGCTGGTAGATCTTGGTCGAGAAGACGAAGATATCCGCCGGCATGCCGAGGACGCCGGGCACCTCGAACACTTCCAGCGCCGTCATCGCCTGGTAGATCAGCACCGCCATCAGGCCCGGCATCATCAGCCGGATGGTGACACGGCGCATGGTCGCGCCGGGCTTGGCGCCGGACATGGCGGCGGCCTCTTCCAATGCCGGGTCCATGGAACGCAGCAACGGCACCAGCATCAAAAACGCCGTCGGCACCAGGCGCAAGCCTTCGATGAAGACCATGCCGCCGATGGAATAGATATCAATCGGCGCGGTCTCCAACCCGAAATTGGTCATCGCCCATTTGTTGAGGAAGCCGATGCGCGGCGACAACAACAGCACCCAGGCCATGGCCTGGAGCATCCCCGGCATGGCGAGCGTCATCGGCACGCCGGCATAGATCCAGATCTTGCCAGGAATGTTGGTGCGCTCCACCAGCCAGGCCAGCACCGCGGCGACGGTGAGGCCGAAGGCGGTGGCGCCGGTGACATAGACGAAGGTGTTGTAGACCACCGAATAGGTGACCGGATCGAGCCACACCGTGATGTAGTTCTCGGTGCCCATGCGGGCCAGGGTGAAGTCGCCCGGCAGCGGCGCCATGGAGAAACTGCCGAGCACCAGGAAGATGATCGGCGTCCCCACCAGGACCGCCACCACCGCCAAAACAACCCAATGCCAGAGATAGAGGGCGCGCAACCGGGGCCAGCGAATACCCATCTTTGGCAGTTCGAAACTGCGTACGGCCATGGCCGGCCCGCCCTTTCAAATCGCCGGCGCCCGCCGCCACCTATCAGGCGGCGGCGGCGACGGCATCAATCATCCTTAGCTAAACGCCTTGGGCGTTACTTCTTTTTCTTTTTCCTGCCTCCGCGCTTTCTCGGCTTGGGGCCGCCGGCGTTGCGCCACAGATTCTCCCAATGCTTCAGCACCAGCTTGCTTTCCTTCTCCAGTCCCGGACCGCCCTCGGCGTATTTCTTGCCCTTGACGGCATTGGGGAAGGCGAGGAATTCGGGCCGCCTGAGACCAGTATGGATCGGCGTCGAAGCATCGCCATAGAACTGGGCGATCTGGCCTTCCTTGCTGAGCAGCCAATTGACGAAGATCCGGGAGGCGTTGATGTGGGGGTTGCCCTTCATGATGCCCACTTCCGAGACCGAGAACGGGATCGGATCCGGGCAGTGGAAGCCCACCGGCGCCTTTTTGCGGACCAGGCGAATCACCCGGTTCATGGCCGAGGGCGCCGCCACTTCAAACTCTCCGGCGCCGACCAGGGCGATCATGGCGCTCAGGCCTTCCTTGCGCAATTGCGGGCGCTGCTGGAACAGATTGTCCATGAACTTCTTGGTCCACTCCGGGCCCTTGGTCACCCACAGATTGAGCACCCAGAGATTGGGCCGGGTGCTGAGACCGATCTTCTTGCCCTTCCAACGCGGATTGGTGGCGAGATCGTCCCAGGTCTTGGGCAGTTCCGACTTCTTGACCAGATTGGTGTTGTAGGACATGCACCAGTGGCGCAACCGGGTGCTCATGGCGCGGCCATCGGACTGCAACAGCTTCGGCGGCACGTTCTTGTAGCTCGGCAGGTTGCGCAGGCTGGCGAAGGCCTTGGCCTCCTTGAACAGGAAGTAGCTGCCGCCGAGACCGGTGACGATGTCGGTGAGGTAACGGCCTTCCTTGAACGCCATCAAGGGCTTGATGGTACGCCGCGTCGAGTTGCTGACCCGCTTGTAATTGACCTTGATGTAGGGGTAGCGCTCCTTGAACGGGGCCGAGATCTTCTTCCACTGCTTCATCCGCGAGGTGGCGTAGATGTTGAGCTCGCCCTCTTTCTTGGCGCCGTCGACCCAGGCTTGGGGCACCGCGAGCTCCTTGTCGAGCCCCTTGAGGATGCTGGTCTCGAGCTTCAGCTTCTTCAGCATCTTCTTGGTCGCTTTCGGCAGTTCGGCCGCGGTGGTGGCAGTGGGCATGGCCCACAGGCCAACCGCGAGCATGAGCACGGCCGGGGTGACAATTCTGATGATGGATTTCATGGCATCCTCCCTAGGGTTTTAAGATCTTTGTAATTGCTCATTGTGCGCCATGCTATGTGGCCAGCGGCTTCAACGCAATAGATTCCCTCAACTTTTCCCAGGGTTTCATCCCCCTTGCCCCGGCCCTTCCCGGCGCTTATCCTCGGGCAACATTTAAGGAAATCATCATGGCAAAGGCCACATTCGCGGCCGGTTGTTTCTGGGGTGTGGAGGTGGCCTTCAGCCACATCGAAGGCGTCACCGCCACCCAAGTGGGCTATTGCGGCGGCGAAACCAAGTCCCCGACCTATGAGACGATCTGCGCCGGCGATACCGGCCACGCCGAGGCGGTGGAGGTTGAATTCGACCCCGCCCAGATCAGTTATGAATCCCTGTTGCAGGCGTTCTGGGACTGTCACGATCCGACGACCCTAAACCGCCAGGGCCCGGATGTCGGCACCCAGTACCGTTCCGCCATCTTCACCCACGACCCGGAACAAGTTACCGCGGCACGGGAATCCAAACAGGCGCTGGACGCGTCCGGCCAGCACAGGGACGGC
>CBDUSV010000311.1:0-3797 GCA_965369885.1 uncultured bacterium | reverse complement strand
AGGCGGGAACCATAAAATTTTTGCCTTTTTACGTCCGCACCATGACCAAGCTCGCCGATTGCGAAAGGTGTCACGTATTTATTAATGATCCCGGCCAGAACAAGGTCTGGCTCAAGGCGGGCACCGGAGTTGACGAACGCGAGATCGAATTCCCCATGGCGGGCTCTGTCGTCGGCGATGTCATCACTTCCGGCACCGCCAAGATCGTCAACAATCTCGAATTCAAGTCCGGCGCCCACAAGCAGGTCGACGAAAAAACCGGCTTTATGACTCGCAACATATTGTGCGTGCCCATCAAGAGCGCTGCCCAAAACGAAGTTTCAGGTGCTTTTCAGCTATTGAACAAGATCGGCGGCCGGGATTTCACAAGCGAGGATCAACCGCTGGCCGAGGAGGTGGCCGAACATCTCCAGAAGGAAATAGACGCCATTTACCTGGACCAGGAGATTTTCGGGTTCACCGAGCGCCTCTATTCGTACTTGGTAATGGCAACGAAATTCTTCATTGCATCCGTTGTCTTGATATTCATGGCGGCCCTCGGGGTGTTGGCCCTATGGATATTGGCACCTTTAATCGTGGGCTGAAAGCCGGCGTCTTCGAGAGTTTGATATCCGGCAGCTGCCCGGGGACAAATAATATTCATCGTCCGGCATAATGGTTTCTGGATGTTGTTATGCACTTCCAATCATGACTGTATTTCATCGACTTCTGAAAACAGAAAGTCCCTGGTTAAGACAGCTATTCCCTTGTAGAAGGGCAGTTCGGCCTCGCCTTCGATCCTGCGGCAGAATTCCGGCACCCATTTGATCAGGTGCCTTGTCAGGAATTCCTCTTCGATCCGCCGCAGGGCTTCAAACCCGGCGCCGTCGGCCTTGTTCAGGGCCTTCGCCTCGCGGGCCAGGATTTCCTGCATGAATTCCAGTTCTACCGCGATATGGTCCGGAAGGCCGTGATAGTCACCCCGGTAGTCGAAACCGGCATCCCCTATGAAGTCCTTGACCCACACCGTTTCCGGTCCCCACAAAGACGCCCCCTCGCCGCCCAGGTAAATGGCCGCGTAAGGCGCGATGTGGCCGCCGGGACCGATGAACAGGCGCGTGTATTCGATTGCCAGGGCCTCCAACCCGTCTTCCTCGGACCCGGCGCCGGTATCCGTTCGCAGCCCGGCGCCAACGGCACCGATGGCGTCTTGGAACTCCGGCGCGCTGATCTGCTTCAACAGCGCCGCCGTCGGCTCGCCCCGATAGAGGGCGGCAAGAAGGCCGTAGAGGTTGCTTCGCGCCATGACGGTGTCTGCGCCTGTACCGGTGCCGGTGTCAGTCTTTGACGTTTGGTCGTCGTTCGAATAACGGGTCATGGCATCTCGCAGGTGATGGCTCAAGCTGAAACCAAATCCAGGGCCGTCACGCCCCGGTTGATCTGCTGACGGCGACGACGGTGTCCATCCAGCGATGCTGGCCGGTCATGGGGTCCGGATCGTTGGGGATGATCCAGTTGGGGTGCGTGCCGTTCGCCTTCCACCACATGCGCTCATCGTGCACGGGATCGCCCTGGCCGAACGGCGCCAACTTGCCGGATGCGAAGCGGCCGTATTCCCAATGTCCGCAATGGAAGGAGATACCGATCACCCCGGGCATGATAGCCGGCGTCACCCGCGCCTTGATATCGATCTGGCCGATCGGGGACGTCACTTGGATGGTATCGCCGTCGCGGATCGCTCGTTTCTCGGCATCCACCGGGTTAATCCAGGCCGGGTTGTCGTGGTAGATCTCGGTCAGCCACTTGCAGTTCTGGGTCCGCGAGTGGACCTGGACGTTGACCTTGAAGGTGGTCAGGATCATGTCGTCCGCCTTCATCTTCTGGTGCTCGGGGATCGGCATGTAGGTGGGCAACGGCGCCATGCCCTTTTCCTCCATGATGGCGGAGTAGAGCTCGAAATAGCCCGACTTGTTGACCTTGTCCGGCTTGAAGCCCTTGTAAGCCCGCCCGCCGATCTTCTGGCCGACATAGGCCGTGTAGGACTTCTTGGTGTGGGTGTAGCCTTTCTTGCGGGCGTCTTCCTCGCTTTTTGCATGAGCCTTCTTCCAGTTCCAATAGACGCCCGTGGCCTCGTCCAGGATCACGCCGTCCTTCGCCAGATCGGCGGCCTTGACCGGTTTCGCATAGGAATAGTATTTGGGCTTGGCCTTGGGGTCGTGCCAGACGCCATGCTCCTTCATGTATTCGAAGCCACCTATGGCCTTGACCGCCTTGGTCATTTCGCAGGACTTCCTGACGAATTCCTCCTTCGACTTGACGCCGAGGGGGAAGCCCATCCGTTCGGCGAGCTCGCAGACCACGTCGCCGAAGTCCCGGACCTCGCCCAGCGGCTTGATCAGGGGCTGGCGCAGGTAATATTCCGGCACCTGGGCCGGCGAGACCATGTCCTCCCAGTCCCAGCGCTCCAGATAGGTGGCGTCGGGCAGGATGATGTCGGCCAAGGCCGCCGCTTCGTCGTAGAACGGACTGACGCAGACGGTGTAAGGGATCAGCTTCTCGTCCTTCAAGACCCTGGCATTGGCCTCGCAATCGCCATTGGAATAGACCGGCGAATAGCAGTACCACATGTAGACCTCGGGCCGCCCCGCCTTGCCGTCCTCGATCATCTTCAGGACCTGGTGGCTGATGTGGTGGGTCGGCAGCATGGCATCACCCTTGGCGCCGTCAAGAATCTTTAGCTTCTTGGCCTTGGGCTTTTTCTTCGGCCCTTTCGGGTATTTCCAACTGGCTCCCACCGCCTTGCAGCGGCCGCCCGGATTGTCGATGTTGCCGGTAATCGCCGCCAGCATTTGCGCCGCCCGTTCGCCCTCGGGACCGAAGTAGTGGGCGACGACGCCGCGGTAGGTGACTATGACCGCCGGCTTGGCGGTGGCGAACTCGCGCGCGATCTGCGTGATCTTCGCCGCCGGCACGCCCGAGACCTTCTCCGCCCATTCGGGCGTGTATCGTGCAAGGTGAGCCTTCAAAGCCGCTACCTTGTCGGCGGTGGTGGCGTTGACGTCGGCGGTCGCCCTGCAGAAGGTGAGGAAAGCCTCGCCCTCGCCCTTATAGAGGTTCTCGGTCATTACCACGTTGCACATGGCGAGAATCACGGCGACATCGGTCCCCGGCTTCACCGGCACCCATTCCGTCGATTTGGCGGCGGTGTTGGACAGACGCACGTCGAAGGTCACCATCTTCACCCTCTGGTCGGCGAGGGACTTGACCAGACGTTGCGCACAAGCTGTGTGATTGGTGTGGGCCTCCAGGACGTTGGAACCGAAGTTGAGCACGTACCTGGTGTGGTCGAAGTCCCAGTTATCGTAGTGGCTGCCCCAGGTCAGCTCCTGGGCCGTCCACTTTCCGCCCTCGCAGATGGAGGTATGGTTGCCGATGGTGCCGGTACCGTAATTGGCCAGGAACAGGCTCTTGATCAGCTTCGATGCGCTCGACTTCATGCGCCCGTAGTGGAACATGAACTTCTCGGGGTGCCCTTCATCGCGGAGCTTCCCCAGCCGCCCGGCGACTTCGGTCAGCGCCTCGTCCCACGAGATCCGTTTCCATTTGCCCTCGCCGCGCTTGCCAGTGCGCTTTAAGGGATAGAGGATACGATCCGGATCGTAGACTTGGTTGGGACCGGCCTGGGCCTTGGCGCAGACCTTGCCATTGGTACGGATAGAGTCTGGCTGACCCTCGACCTTCACCAGCCTGTCATTCTCCACGTAGCCGATTATCGGACAACGGCTGACACATTGCCAGCAGGCGCTGGGGATGGCCTG
>CBDUSV010000310.1:0-3822 GCA_965369885.1 uncultured bacterium | reverse complement strand
TTCGCGGCCGGCCGCTCCCATTTTCGCCCGCAACTCGGGGCTTTGGCTAAGTTTCTCAAGCGCGGCACACCAATCCTCGGAGGATTCGGCAAGAAACCCATTCACCCCGTGCTCTACGATCGTTCTGTTGACACCGACAGGCGAGGCGATGACGGGGATTGAACTCGCCATATATTGTATGAGTTTATAGCCACACTTACCCCGCTCCCATGGTCCATCGATGAGAGGCATGATGCCGACATCGAAGGATCGAATATGTTCTGCTTCTGTGTCCTCGGACCATGGTTGGACATCAACCGGAACGTCCGGCAATTCATATTCTCCCGAACCGATCAAACGGAGGCGGGCACCGCCAATTCCACAAATTTTTGCCAGGGGTTCCTTGATACCCCTCAAGTAATCAACAGTTAGGGGTGACCCAATCCAGCCAATCAAGAAATCATCATTTTCAGTTCTGCCAAGCTCCGGGTAGTGGTTTAAGTCGACGACCGTGGGCAGGAGCTCGATTTCCCGTGCCCCCGCTTCCCGTGCCCGTTGTCCCAAATAATCGTTACCGACAACCACACAAGCCGAATTTGCCATGATTTTTTCAATTTTTCGCCCCAATAGGGCTCGGCCAATGGTGCCCGGATAATCATTGTATGCCAAATAAACCGCGTCATCGAAATCGACGACATAGGGGATTTTCAGAGCATCAAAAAAACTTTCCATCCATCCTGGCAACCATGGGAACAGTTCCTTCTCGATCCATAGGACATCGAATCGCTTCGCCTGCAGCAAGAAACAAAGCCGTTTGAAATAGAGATAAGTTATGGATGCCCAGTTCTTCCCCTCTCTTTTAAACAGGCCACGAAGATATGTGTCACCAAGTAAAGGGGCCGGCGTGACCTCGATACCGTGCTCCGATAAAAAGGGAATATACTGGTAGAAACGAACGCGGCTGCTGGGCCCGAGGCGGGTATAGCGGCTAAGCAAAAGAACTTTCATTCAGACACCACTTTGATATTTAAATTCCGCCCCGTTGGCATCCCAACCAACAATGCGGCCAGCCAAATGACGTTTCCAGCATATATAAACAAATTGGTCCAAAATTATCTCTCAATAAACAACCCTCCACCCTGTATCCGACAAGTAATAGATTTCATTGTGATATCCAATTAGACTTGGCACTAGCGATATGAGAAAATATTACCCCTTTTGGTCACGCTTTAATGTCCATGGGCCTGTAAGCAGCTTCGGGGACTGAATTGGTTTAGAAAATAGGCTCAACCCATAGCGCTATCCAAGGTAAACTGGAAGTAATTCAATCCCTCACAAATGATCTTGACCATGGCCAACTCAAAATCTGTTGAACGTGTCAATGTCGTACCCACTGCTATCGCCGAGGTCAAAATTGTCACGCCATGCAAATTTATGGATAATAGAGGATATTTTTCAGAGACTTACAACGAGACTGAGCTCAAGAAAGCTGGCATCCACGGTCATTATGTTCAGGACAACCAATCCTTGTCCGTGGCAAAGGGATCGGTGCGGGGTTTGCATTTTCAGATTCAACCCTTTGCCCAGGATAAATTGGTCCGCGTGATCAGGGGATCCATATTGGATGTAGCCGTCGACATCCGCAGGCACTCTCCGACCTTTGGTCAGCATGTAACAGCGCTTCTGAGCGCCGAAAATGGCCAACAGATATTCGTACCCGCGGGTTTTGCCCATGGATTTTGTACTTTGGAAACCAATACAGAGGTCTTTTACAAAGTGACGAATAACTATTCTCCTGAACACGACAAAGGCATTTTTTGGAATGATCCCGATGTTGGTATCGATTGGCCTGTTAGCGCCGAACACGCCATCCTTTCCGGCAAGGACCGGGACCACCCCCGGCTAGGCGACTTGCCAAAGGAATTTCTATTCGACGCCGGTGCTAAGGTGAAGGGCCAATAGATGAAAGTCCTGGTCACAGGCGGCGCCGGCTTTATCGGTGCAAATTTTATTCGCCACCTTATTGGGCAGACAGATTGGTCGGTGGTCAATCTCGATGCCTTATATTATGCGGCAAATTTGGAGTCCTTGACCGATATCTCCGACAACCCGCGCTATCGATTTGAGAAGGCGGACATCTGCGACGGCAAGAAATTAAAAGCAATATTTGAAGCCCACCGGCCTGATGCCGTGTTGCATTTGGCCGCCGAATCCCATGTCGACCGTTCGATCGACGAACCGGCCCCTTTCATCCAGACCAACATCGTCGGCACTTACACTTTGTTGGAGACCGCGCTGCATTATTGGAAGGGCCTGGGCGCGAGTGGTGAGGAATTCCGTTTCCTGCACGTATCCACCGATGAGGTGTACGGATCGCTGGGTCCGACCGAACGATTTACCGAGAATAGCCCTTACCGGCCCAATTCCCCCTATTCGGCAAGCAAGGCTTCGTCTGACCATCTGGTTCGGGCGTGGCACCGCACTTTTGGCCTTCCCGCATTGATCAGCAACTGTTCCAACAATTACGGTCCCTATCAATTTCCGGAAAAATTGATCCCCCTGACCATTTTGAATGCCATCTCTGGCAAACCCCTCCCGGTTTATGGCGCCGGGGAAAACGTCCGCGACTGGCTGCATGTGGAGGACCACGCGTCTGCTTTGGCGGCCATCCTTGAGAGCGGCAAGGTGGGCGATTGCTATAATGTTGGTGGTAGCAGCGAGCTGATGAACATCGAGGTGGTGAGACAAGTTTGCGCGATAATTGATGAATTGGTGCCGAGCTCCCCTTACCGGCCGCACGCCGATCTGATCGAGTTCGTGGCCGACCGGCCGGGCCATGACCTGCGCTACGCCATCGACAGCGCTAAGTTGAGCGAAGACTTGGGCTGGCGGCCGAATGTCAATTTCAAGACAGGGCTACGACGCACGGTGGAATGGTACCTCGCCAACCAGGCCTGGTGGGGGCCCCTTGTTCAGCAGCGCTACGATGGCAAACGCCTCGGCCTGGGGGGCGCCAAGACATGAGCATAAAACCCGCGCCATTGCTGGTATTCGGCGCTGGCGGACAGGTTGGTTGGGAACTTGCCGCCTTGGAAACCTGCCCGGCGGGACCGATTGTTGGGCTGACACGCAAGGACGTTGATATCCGCGATGCCGCCTCGGTGAGGACCGCAATCGATCGCTATCAACCATCCATGATCATCAACGCCGCCGCTTACACGGCCGTGGACAAGGCAGAAAGCGAGCCTGAAATCGCCTTTGCCGTAAACCGTGATGGTCCGGCAAACATTGCGAAAATTTGCGCCGGGACGGGGATTCCCTTGATCCATAATTCGACCGACTATGTCTTCGATGGCGCCAAGACCACACCTTACCGTGAAGAAGATCCGCTCAACCCCCTGAACGTCTATGGTGCGAGCAAACTTGCCGGAGAGGAGGCAATCCGTGAGTGCCTTGAACACCACATCATTCTCCGCACCTGTTGGGTGTTCAGTTCCCGGCGTCAGAACTTCGTAAAAAGCATGCTGCGCTTGGCACAAGAACGCGATGAGCTACGGATCGTTTCCGACCAGACCGGGTGCCCGACGGCCGCGGGTGACATCGCCGCGGCAATCGCCGAGATCTGTTCACAATTGCACAGCCAGGGCGAAACGCGCTGGGGCACCTACCATTTTTGTGGCTTGCCGGCAGTCAGTTGGCATGGTTTTGCCGAATCCATTTTTACGCTTGCCATGCCCACTCCAGCACAGCGGCCTGATCTGGCCGCCATCACAACCAAGAATTATCCATCTCCGGCGCGCCGGCCGGCCAATTCGGCGCTGGATTGCGGACGCATCGCCGATC
>CBDUSV010000309.1:0-3849 GCA_965369885.1 uncultured bacterium | reverse complement strand
TCGGCAACCAGACCCGGGTCAAGGTGGTGAAGAACAAGCTGGCGCCGCCCTTCAAGATGGTCGAATTCGACATCATGTACGGCACCGGCATCTCCAAGCTCGGCGAGCTCATCGACCTCGGCGTCAAGGCCGACATCGTCGAGAAATCCGGCACCTGGTACTCCTATAACGGCCAGCGCGTCGGCCAGGGCCGGGAGAACGCCAAGGCCTTCCTCAAAGACAATGCCGGCATCGCTGCCGAGATCGAGGACGCGGTGCGCGAACATGCCGGCCTCAAACCCTCAAAACCGGCCATCCCCGCCGGGGATGACGGCATTGACGACAGCGCCATCGAGGACACAGGCCTTGAAGGTGGCGGCGAAGCCAAAAGCCTAGAGGGATAAACAGTCAGGCAAGACCGGTTGATCCAGCCTGATGGGTTTTGAGGGGTGCAACGCCGTCTGAATTGAAGGCGGCGGCCATCCTGGACAGGTCCCGCTCCGCACTATAAAAACAAAGCCGGCGTCCGGCCACCGGGACGCGCCGCCATGGGGGTAGGGGGTTGAGCCCGGCCCCGTGGCTGCGTTGCGGGCGCCCGCGGGCCGCCATGAGGCGGTCCATGATCCGGCCAAGCTTCCGGTTGACCATCCGGCCACGATCTCTGGGCAGATGCGGGACATGCAAAGCACCAACGACATCCGCGCCCAGTTTCTCGAGTTCTTCCGTGACAATGGCCACCAGGTTGTGGCCTCGGGCCCGCTGGTGCCCCACAACGACCCGACCCTGCTGTTCACCAATGCCGGCATGGTGCAATTCAAGAACCTCTTCACCGGCAATGAGACCCGCGATTATGTCCGCGCCACCACCTCGCAGAAGTGCGTGCGCGCCGGCGGCAAGCACAACGACCTGGAAAATGTCGGCTACACCACCCGCCACCACACCTTCTTCGAGATGCTGGGCAATTTCTCCTTCGGCGATTACTTCAAGGATCACGCCATCGAGCTTTCCTGGAAGCTGGTGACCAAGGATTTCGGCCTCGACCCCGGCCGCCTCATCGTCACCGTGTTCCATGACGACGACGACGCCTTCAAGCTGTGGAAGAAGATCTCTGGCCTGCCCGACGACCGCATCATCCGCATCGCCACCTCTGATAATTTCTGGGCCATGGGCGAGACCGGGCCGTGCGGGCCGTGTTCGGAAATCTTCTATGACCATGGCGAGGCCATCCCGGGCGGGCCGCCCGGCAGCGCCGATCAGGACGGCGACCGTTTCGTCGAGATCTGGAACCTGGTGTTCATGCAGTATGAGCAGATCAGCTCCGATGAGCGCCGCGATCTACCCCGGCCCTCGATCGACACCGGCATGGGGTTGGAGCGCATCGCCGCCATCATCCAGGGCGTCCACGACAATTACGACACCGACGTCATGCGCCACCTCATCGAGGCCTCGGCCCACGCCACCGGCATCGCCCCCGATGGCCCCCATGGCGTCTCCCACCGGGTGATCGCCGACCATCTCCGCGCCACCAGTTTCCTGCTGGCCGACGGGGTGCTGCCCTCCAATGAGGGCCGCGGCTATGTGCTGCGCCGCATCCTGCGCCGTGGCGTGCGCCATGCCCACATGATCGGCTGCGCCGAGCCGCTGCTCCACCGCCTGGTGCCCGCATTGATCGGCGAGATGGGCCAGGCCTTCCCCGAGCTGGTTCGCGCCGAGGCCCTGATCACCGAGACCCTGCGCGGCGAGGAGAGCCGGTTCCGCCAGACCCTGGCGCGCGGCCTCAAGCTTTTAGAGGACGAGACCGCCAAGCTCGGTGCGGGCCAGGGGCTTCCCGGCGATGTCGCCTTCAAGCTCTATGACACCTTCGGCTTCCCCCTCGATCTGACCGAGGATGCGCTGCGCGCCCAGGGCCGTGGCGTCGATGTCGAGGGCTTCAACGCGGCCATGGAACGCCAGCGCGCCGATGCCCGCGCCGCCTGGGCCGGGTCCGGCGAGGTCGCCACCGAACAAATCTGGTTCGATATCCGCGACACCATCGGCGCCACCGAGTTCCTCGGCTATGCCACCGAGGTGGCGGAAGGCCAGATCATGGCCATGGTCAAGGATGGCGTGCGCACCGACGCCATCAAGGCCGGCGATGAGGCTGCCATCCTCACCAACCAGACCCCGTTCTATGGCGAATCCGGCGGCCAGGTCGGCGACAGCGGCATCGTCTTCAACGCCTCCGGCGCCAGCTTCGAGGTCACCGACACCCAGAAGAACGCCGATCTTCACATCCACCGCGGCCGCTTGACCGAAGGCGGGCTGGTGGCCGGCGACATCGTCGAGATGCGCGTCGACGGCGTGCGCCGGGCGCGGATCCGCGCCAACCATTCCGCCACCCATCTGCTGCACGCGGCGCTGCGCCGGCGCCTCGGCGACCATGTGGTCCAGAAGGGCTCCATGGTTTCGGCCGACCGGCTGCGCTTCGACATCGGCCATTCCAAGCCGGTGGACGGTGATGAACTCCGCGATGTCGAGGCCGAGGTCAACCGCGAGGTCCAGTCCAACTGCGAGGCCATCACCCGCCTGATGACCCCCGATGAGGCCGTCAATGAGGGCGCCATGGCGCTGTTCGGCGAGAAATACGGCGATGAGGTCCGGGTCGTCGCCATGGGCACGGCAGCTGAAGGCGGCGGCGCCTTTTCCGTTGAGCTTTGCGGCGGCACCCATGTGCGGCGCACCGGCGATATCGGCGCCTTCAGGATCACCGGCGAAAGCGCGCTGGCCAGTGGCGTGCGCCGCATCGAGGCCCTGACCGGCGCCGCCGCCAGCGATCACATGGCGGCCCAGATCGATGTCCTGGGCGCCGCCGCCCAGGTTCTCAACACCGCGCCCGAAGACGTGCCGGGACGCATCAAGGCATTGCTCGACGAACGCCGCAAGTTGGAGCGTGACTTGACCGAAGCGCGGCGCCAACTCGCCCTCAGTGGCGGCGGCGGGGCAGGGGCCCAGGGCGCCGGCGGCGATGGCGCCAAGGAGGTCGGCGGCGTGCGCTATCTCGGCCGCCAGCTTGCCGGCGTGCCCGCCCGCGAGCTCAAGCCCATGATCGACGATTTCAAGAAGACCGGGCCCGGGATCTATGCGGTGGTCTCGGTGGTCGATGACAAGGCGTCCCTGGTGGTCGGTGTCACCGAGGACCTCACCGAACGCTTCGACGCGGTCGAGCTGGTGCGGGTGGGGTCAAGCGCATTGGGCGGCAAGGGCGGCGGCGGGCGGCCCGACATGGCCCAGGCCGGCGGTCCCGAAGGCGCCAAGGCCGAGGCCGCGCTTGCCGCCATCGAGCACGCCATCGCCCAAGGCGCCGAGTAGCCCCGGCGCGATTGGCCCAGGCCCGGTGGCCTAACCCAGCGCCGCCTGCAGGTTTTCATCGATCTTGCCGAGGAACTCACTGGTGGTGAGCCAGCTCTGGTCGGGCCCGATCAACAGCGCCAGGTCCTTGGTCATGGAGCCGGATTCCACGGTCTCGATGCACACCCGTTCCAAGGTCTTGGCGAAGTTGACCACGTCCGGGGTGTCGTCGAAGGTGCCGCGGTAATGCAGCCCCTGGGTCCAGGCGAAGATCGAGGCGATGGGGTTGGTCGAGGTCTCGCGCCCGGCCTGATGTTCGCGGTAATGGCGGGTGACGGTGCCGTGGGCGGCCTCGGCCTCGACGGTGCGGCCGTCCGGCGTCAGCAGCACCGAGGTCATCAGCCCCAATGAGCCGTAGCCCTGGGCCACGGTGTCCGACTGCACGTCGCCGTCGTAATTCTTGCACGCCCACAGGAAGCCGCCCGACCATTTCATCGCCGCCGCCACCATGTCGTCGATCAGCCGGTGCTCGTAGGTCAGGTC
>CBDUSV010000308.1:0-3856 GCA_965369885.1 uncultured bacterium | reverse complement strand
GACCCGGCGTCGGCGGGGGCGTGGCGTCGCCGTATAGACCCTGGAAGGTGGTCTCCAGGGCTTCGACCACGGGCTCGATGCCCCGGGCCTCGTAGCCGCGCATGGCGCCATACATCTCAACCTCGCATTCGTACTCGAGCTTTGCCAGCACCGCCTTCAATTGACGCTGGACGTCGACCGGGGTGGTCTCCGGCGGCATGCGCACATCGACATAAAGATCGCACACGCCGGGATGGTAATTGGGCCGGTAGGGCGCGCCGCCCGAGATGGCGCCGACATTGACCTTGGAGATGATCGGGCCGTTGGCGGACTGGTAGATGGTGTTGGCCTCGAAGTCCTCGGCCCAATCGTCCACCGCGGCGACCACGTCCATCATGCGCAGCACCGCGTTGGACTCCTTGGGCGGGGAATCCTTGCGGGTCTTGCCCCAGGCCGAGCGCGGCTTGCCGAAGGTGGTGATCTTGAACTGGGCGACGCCGGTCTGGGTCCAGATCACCGAGAGCGCCGAGCCGTCGGCGACGATGGCGTAGTCCGACTGCACCCCGTGGCGCAGCAGATGGCGGGTGCCGATGCCCTCGCCACGGTAATCGCCGGACTGATAGGGACCGATGGGCGAGCGCGAAATCTCCCCCGCCACCGCGGCTAAGATGAGATCGCCCTTGACCGGCACGCCGCTCAAGCGCAGCGCCTTGCCCGCCACCATGAAGGCGGCGAGGCCGCATTTCATGTTGGACGCGCCCAGGCCATAGACCTTGCCGTCGCGGATGGCGCCCTTGAGGTCCTGGGCGGGCTCGAGCTCGCGGCACAGCACCCGGTCCTCCTCGGTGCCGGTGAAGCTGGTATCGAGATGGCCGTTGATCATCAGCGAGGTGCCGCCGCCGGTGCCCTCGACGATGCCGACGGCGTTGATGCGCTCAGGGTCGAGCTCCTGGCGGACGGTCTTGATGCCGTGGCCCCGGTACCAATCGAGGATGAAGTCGCCGATCTCGCGCTCATGGCCGGTGGGGCTCGGGATATCGACCAGGTCCCGGGTCAGCGCCGCCAACTCGTCGTGGGTGATGTGGTTGAGAATCTCCTGCTTTTGCGGCTCGGCGACCATGTCTGCCCCCTCCATTGTCCTGATTGGGTATGAAATGTGAGTGTAATCGAAGTGGGATCGGCCCCACCATAGGGAACCGCGGCGCATAATGTCACATGGTGGCAAAAATCCGCCACATTCAGCCACCAAAACCGGCAATAAATGGCTTTGGGATTTGCCCGGAGCGGGCTCGGGGACCGACTGTCCCAGGCCCGTTTTGAGCCTGGCCGCCTAAGCCCGGGAATCGGCCCCCGCCAGTCATATATCTTATATATAAAGCGTGTGGAAATGGCGGTTTCCTGGGATTTCTCAAGTCCAATACATAAGTTGCTGATTTGTTCCCAATACCCACATTTCCACGTGGGGGATATTCCCAGGCCCCGGTTTTCATTCCTCGGCCGGCGAACGGACTGATTCTTGGCCATAAGTTGCTGGATAATCAATGACTTATAAAGGATTTGAGCCCGTTCGTAAAGCATGCTTCCTGACTCTGTTTGGCAAGATTTCTCAACCATATCTGTTAGGCCTTGGTTGGGACTTTTGGCGCATAGTCAAACCGTGGGGCCGGCCATGAACCGGCCCTAATTGTCTAAAATATAACGAAAATTCGATGGAGTTGGGTTATGAGGAATTTCATGAAGCTGTTACTTGTCCCGTTGTTCGCCATGGCGGTCACGATCCATGGCGGGGACAGTCTAGCCCAAGGCAAGGGCCAGGGCCCCCAGGGTCACAGGATGTTCGGCAAGGGCGCCCCCTTCACGGTGGAAGACCTGCCGCCGGGCCAGGTGCGCTCGACCATGGAATCCCTTTCCCCCCAGGCACACAAAAACGCCATGAACTGGCTGCACAGTTTCTCCTTCTCGGAGCAAGATCTGGGCTCGATCCGCATCGACAAAAGCGGTGGCGTGCTTTACGCCGACGAGAACCTGCCCGAACCCATGACCGGCGACGAGGCCGAAGAGGCCGCCGCCACCGCTGACGGACCCTCGATTACCGAGATCACCGCCACCCGGGCCTTCACCCTTCACAGCCGCCCCGGCGCGGCACGGGTGGTCTATGTCAACTTCCAGGGCCATGTGATCGAGGGCACCGCGTGGAATTCGTCCTTCGGCACCTCGTCCTGGAGCGCAAAACCCTACGATACCGATGGCAACACCGCCGATTTCAGCCCCACCGAGCTCGGAAATATCGCCGAAATCTGGAGCCGCATCGCCGAGGATTTCGCCCCCTTCGACATCGACGTCACCACCGAGCTGCCGGCGAGCTTCGGCCCCCAGACCGGCCACATCCTGATCACCGCGTCCTATGACCAAAGCGGCAAGGAACTGCCCTATGGTTCGCAGGCGGGCGGCGTCGCCTATGTCGGCGTTTGGGGTGCGAGCTATTACACCTATTACCAACCCGCCCTGGTCTATTACGACAATCTCGGCAGTGGCTGGCCGCCCTATGTCACCGAGGCGGCGTCCCATGAGCTTGGCCACAACCTGGCGCTGTCCCATGACGGCACCAGCACCGCCGGCTATTACACCGGCCACGGCGCGGGATTCGTCTCGTGGGCGCCAATCATGGGCGTCGGCTATTACCGCCAGGTCACCCAGTGGAGCAAGGGCGAGTATTCGGGCGCCAACAACACCCAGGACGACCTCGCCATCATCGCGGGCCGGCTGAGCTATCGGCCCGACGACCACGAAAACGCCGATCTCAATAACGCCACGGCGCTTGCGGTCAATTCGGCGGGCGAGATCATCGTCACCAATCCGGAAACCGACCCCGACAATCTGAACGCCGCCAACAAGGGCGTGATCGGCAACCGCAACGACATCGATCTGTTTTCCTTCGACGCCGGGGACGCGGGCCAGGTCAACCTCACCGTGACACCGGGCTGGGCCGCCTATCAAAGGGATCTGCGCCGCGGCGCCAATCTGGACATCCAAGCCACCCTTTATGACTCCGCGGGCGGCGTGGTGGCCTGGAACGATCCCCTGGATGAGACCGACGCCACCATCACCGCCAATATCAGTGCCGGACGCTACTATGTGGAAGTGTTCGGCGTCGGCAACGCGGTAACGCCTTATTCGGACTATGGCAGCCTGGGCCACTATTACATCTCCGGCACCGTGCCGGTGGTGGTCCCGGATACCGCGGCGCCGACCCCCAATCCCATGACCTGGGCAGTCCCGCCCGCGGCCACCGGCACCGAAAGCATTACCATGACCGCGACGGCGGCCACCGACGACAGCGGCTTGGCGATCCAGTACCAGTTCGTCTGTGCCTCGGGCAATTGCGCGTCCAGCGCCTGGCAGGGCTCGGCCACCCATACGGTGGCTGGCCTCAACCCGGCCACCACCTACAGCTACCAGGTGCGGGCGCGGGACGCCGCCGGCAACCAAACCGTGCTCTCGGCGGTAGCCTCGGCGACCACCGATAGCCCCAACACCGCGCCGGTAGCCAATGACGACGGCGCCACGGTGGTGGAAGGCAATTCGGTGGTGATCAACGTGCTCGCCAACGATAGCGACGCCAACGGCGACAGCCTTACCGTCACCTCGGTGTCCCAGGGCAGCAATGGGTCCGTTACCACCAACGGCACCACCGTCACCTATAGCTCGAACGCCGGCTTCAGCGGCGGCGACAGCTTCACCTACGCCATCGAGGACGGCCGCGGCGGCAGCGCCACAGCCACCGTCGCCATCACCGTGTCCCCGGCCAACACCGCGCCGGTGGCCAATGACGACGGCGCCACGGTGGTGGAAGGCAATTCGGTGGTGATCAACGTGC
>CBDUSV010000307.1:0-3858 GCA_965369885.1 uncultured bacterium | reverse complement strand
GCGGGCCATTAGGTGGGGCCAGGTCATGGGGCCGAGGGACAGCACGAAATCGGCGCGTTTGATCAACGCCTCGCCGTGGCCGTCGGCGCCGCCGATGGCGAAGGCCACATCCTTGACGCCGCCGTCCTGCCAGCCACCCATCCTGGCGGCGAACTCCTCGCTGGTCAGCATCCTGCCCTTGGCGTCGAGCGCGCAGATCTGGGCGCCCTTGGGCATGGCCGCCAACAGCTTTTCGGCCTCGCGGTCGCGCCCTTGGGCGGCGGTCCCGGCGCGGTGGTCCTCGACCTCCTTAAGCGCGATCTTCCATTTGATGCGGGTCTGGAAATGTTCATAGAGCGCGCGCTCGGGGCCGGATTTGGCGCGGCCGACGGCGGCGATGGTGATGCGCATGGGCGCCGTTACGGGCCCCAGGCCCGCTTAGCCGCCGAGCCCCGCCTCGGGCTCGGCGAAGGGGTGGGTCCACATCTTTTCCAGATTGTAGAAGTCGCGAACCTCGGGGCGGAAGATATGGATGATGATGTCGCCGGCGTCGATCAGCACCCAGTCGCATTGCGGCATGCCCTCGGTGGTCGGCAGGCGCGTACCCACGGCCTTGAGCTTCTCGCGCAGATGTTCGGCCATGGCGCCGACATGGCGCTGGGAGCGGCCCGACGCGATGACCATGAAATCTGCGATGGTGGATTTGCCGTGGAGGTCGATGACGATGATGTTCTCGGCCTTGTCGTCATCAAGCGATTCTTCCGTGAGTGCCATCATTTTGGCGATGAAAGGCGGGGTGTCGGTTCTGACGGTTATGTCGGTCTCCCTATCCAAGTTGCGGCATCTTCGGCCGCGTTTTCAATCGTCGCGGTTTTGGCGAATGGCGCTTGCCGAGCCAGGATGCTGCGGGGTGTGGAAATACACCCATGCCGGGGGCTCGCGGTCGGCAAGGTCGGCTGCCTGGTCCTCCGGTATGCGAGCCTCGGCGAAACGGCGCGCCGCTTCACCCTCCATTGCCCTGAAATCATAGGAGTTTCGGTCGAAAACCGCAATGGGCACCAGGGCGAAAATGCGCTCCCAATCCCGCCATTGGGGCAATTGAACCAGGTTGTCGGCGCCCATCAGCCAGACGAAACGCACCTCCGGTAAGCGCGCGATCAGCGCTTCCAGGGTGTCCACCGTATACCGCGTGCCGAGCTCCGCCTCGATATCGCTGATGACGATCTGCGCATGGTCGGCCATGCGCCGGGCGCCTTCCATGCGCTCATCGAAGCTTTCCATGTCCTGGGCGGACTTCAGGGGGTTCTGGGGTGAGACCATCCACCACACCTGGTCGAGCCCCAGCATCTCCAGCGCCAGCAGGGAGATATGGCGGTGGCCGGCATGGGCCGGATTGAAGGACCCGCCGAGCAGGCCGATGCGCTCCCCAGTTCGCTCCCCGGTCTGGGCGCCGCTCCCGGCGGTGGTGGGGGCGTTGGTGGTGGCGGGGGGTCTCAGGGCCGGACCTGACCGGCGCCGCGGACGATATATTTGTAGCTGGTGAGCTGTTCGACCCCCACCGGGCCGCGGGCGTGGAGCTTGTCGGTGGAGATGCCGATCTCCGCCCCCATGCCGAATTCGCCGCCGTCGGCGAACTGGGTCGAGGCGTTGTGGAGCACGATGGCGCTGTCGATCTCGCCGAGGAAGCGCTCCGCCGTGGCGACGTCGTCGGTGATGATGGATTCGGTGTGGTGCGACGAATGGCGGGCGATGTGGGCTATGGCGCCTTCGACGCCGTCGACGATCCTGACCGAGATGATGGCGTCGAGATATTCGGTGTCCCAGTCCGCATCCGTCGCCGCTGTGATGCGGCCGTCGATTTCCTGGGCCTCGGCATCGCCGCGCACCTCGCAGCCCGCCGTGACGAGATCGTCGATGATCGGGGGCAGGTGGCTTGCGGCCACCTTGGCATCGACCAGCAAGGTCTCGGCGGCGCCGCAGATGCCGGGCCGGCGCATCTTGGCGTTGACCGTCACCTGGCGGGCCATCCCGACATCGGCACCGCCATCCACATAGACGTGGCAGATGCCTTCGAGATGCTTGATCACCGGGATGCGGCTCTCATTGGTGACCCGCTCGATGAGGGATTTGCCGCCCCGGGGCACGATGATGTCGATGTAGTCGGTCATGGTCAGCATCTCGCCGACGGCGGCGCGGTCGCGGGTCGGAACCAGCTGGGCGCAGGCCTTGGGCAGGCCGGCCTGGTGCAGCCCATGATGGAGCGAGGCCATGATCGCCATGGACGAATGAAAGCTTTCCGAACCGCCGCGCAGGATCACCGCATTGCCCGATTTGAGGCACAAGGCGGCGGCGTCGGCGGTGACATTGGGCCGGGATTCGTAGATCACCCCGATTACGCCCAAGGGCACCCGGACGCGGGAGATGCGAAGCCCGTTGGGCCGGGTCCATTCGTCCATCACCACCCCCACCGGGTCGGGCAATCGGGCGATGTCTTCCAGGCCCCGGGCCATGGCCTCGACGCGCTCACCATCGAGCATGAGGCGGTCGACCAGGGCACCGGTCAGCCCGAGCTTGGCGGCCTCGTCCATATCGATGGCGTTGGCCTGGAGGATGTCGGCGCCGTGGTCGCGGATCGCGGTGGCGGTGGCCAGCAAGGCCGCGTCCTTGACCGCGCTGGGCGTGGTGGCGAGCTCGCGCGCCGCCTCGCTGGCAGCCTGGCCCAGGCGCGCCATTTCGTCGTGGATTTCGTCGCTTGTGATCGAGGTTGCGATGCTCACCGCGACCTCCTTCCCGTCAAATCAACATCGCTAGATCGTCACGATGGATCATTTCATCACGGCCACGGTATCCCAGAAGCTGCTTGATTTCACGGCTTTTGTGGCCACGGATGCGCCCGGCATCGGCGGCGGAATAAGCCGTTAGCCCCCGCGCCACCACCCGTCCGTCGCCGGTGGTGATCAAGACCGCGTCGCCGCGCTCGAAGCTGCCGGTAACCTCGACCACGCCCGCCGGCAACAGGCTCTTGCCGTTCTTGAGCGCGCCAAGGGCGCCGTCATCGACCACCATGGCGCCGGCGGGTTTGAGCCCGGTGGCGATCCAGTGCTTGCGCGCGGACCGCGGCTCGCCCCGGGGCAGGAACCAGGTCGCCGGCGCGCCGCCATCCAGGGCGGTGAGCGGCGCCATGACCCGGCCGTCGGAGATCGCCATGCGGCAGCCGGCGCCGATGGCAATCACGGCCGCATCGAGCTTGGTCACCATGCCGCCGGAGCTGTAACCCGGCGGCGCCTCACCCGCCATGGCGGTGATCTCCGGCGTGATTTCGCCGACTTCGCGGATCAGGGTCGCCGAGGGGTCCTGGGCAGGGTCGGCGCTATAGAGCCCGTCGATGGTCGACAGCAAAACCAGGGTATCGGCGCTGATCATGGCGGCGACCTGGGCGCCGAGACGGTCATTGTCGCCGAAGCGGATCTCGCTGGTGGCCACGGTGTCGTTCTCGTTGATCAAGGGCACGACGCCAAGGCGCAACAGGGTCTCGATGGTGTTGCGGGCATTGAGGTAGCGGCGGCGGTCTCCGGTGTCCTCCAGGGTCAGCAGCACCTGGGCGACGGTGATGTGGTGGTGCGCCAGGGCTTCTTGATAGGCGTGGGCGAGGCGGATCTGGCCGGTGGCGGCGGCGGCCTGCTTTTCTTCGAGTTTTAGCTCCTGGCGCTTGAGGCCCAATTGGCGCGCGCCGACGGCAATGGCGCCGGACGACACCAGCACCACGTCCTGGCCGCGTTCGCGCATGGCGGCGACGTCTGAAGCCAGGGACGCCAGCCATTTTTGATGGATCACGCCACCGGCCTCGTCGGCCAACAGCGCCGAGCCGATCTTGACGAC
>CBDUSV010000306.1:0-3862 GCA_965369885.1 uncultured bacterium | reverse complement strand
CCGTCCCCAGGGCCACCATACTGGCGCTGATCAGGACGGCGAACACGGCACGCGGTGACGCCAGCAGGTTTTGGATGTTGGCCATATGCCCGGTCCCAGGGGCCGGCGCCGGGCCCGTCACGTTCCAGCGCTCATACGAAGGGGGGGCCCAGGGCCCAACCCACCAACGACCGCCGCACCCCCCTTGTCACCGGAGCCACCCGGTGTTCGATGAAGGAAGGAAAGACGATGACCGAACCAAACTTGCGGGCCTCGGGCTCAGAGACGATGCGGTTGTAGTTGCAGTAATCTCGGATCTCGAAATCGCCGCCATCATATTCATCATCACTGCTCAACTGGATGGTCATGGAGAGTTTGCGGGTAAGCCCATCATAGGGTTGTCCCTCGAAGGGCTTGGTGAACTGATCCAGGTGCCATTCGAAATGGTGGCCGGGGCCGTACTCGCTGTATTGCAGGGTTTCCATTTCGGTAAGGTGAAATTTCCAATGTTCCTGGTTGGCCATTTTCAAGCATTCACTGAAGGTGTGGTAAAGTTGCTTGAACTTCTCCCGATCCCTGAAAAAGCCGAAACGGACGTCGCGGTGGACGGTATCGAGCCGTTCCGAATCCTGGCTGCCGAGTGTGGTCTTCTGGTCGAAGTCGAGGGACTGGGCCGCGGCTATGATTTCGCCGCAGAACTTGGCGGGCATGAGCCCTTCCTGGTAAACGAATGGTGGAAAAGCGATCATATGAGGCTTCTGCTCGCTCGGTTCATCGGACGGCGTGGCGATATCTTAGCCTTGGCCCGGGGCAAGGGCAATTTCCCCGCCTCTTCCGGGCTTACACCGCTCACACCAGGAACTTGATGGCGACGAAGCCGCCGAACAAGGCAGCGAAGAAGATTGTCGTCAGAATTGCCAGATTGTTCTCGATAAAATCGCGGATCGGCGGGCCGAATTTCCACAACAGCGCCGCCTCGATATAAAAGCGCGCCCCGCGCGAGATCAGCGCGGCGATGGTGAAGACCACGAGATCGAGCCCGGTGGCGCCGCTGGCGATGGTGATGACCTTGAAGGGAAACGGCGTGATGCCGGCGCCGGCGACGATCCACGCCCCCCATTCGTTATAGTGGTCCTGGAAACGGGCGAACTGTTCGCCATAACCATATAAGTCCAGCAAGGGCTTGCCCACGGACTGGAACAGAAAGGCGCCGATGGCGTAACCGGCGAGCCCGCCCAGAACCGAACTTACGGTGGCGACGCCGGCGATCAACCAGGCGCGGGCGCGGTTGGCCAGCACCATGGGCACGATCATGACGTCGGGCGGGATGGGAAACACCGAGCTTTCGATGAAAGAGACCAGGCCGAGCGCGCCTAGCGCATGGCGGTGGCCGGCAAGGCCCATGGTCCAGTCGTAGATGCGCCGCAGCATCACTCGTATTGCTGGAGGTTGAGTCTCAGAACCTTGCCCATCCACAGTGCATGTTCGGTATGGTCGGCATAGCCATCGCCGGTGGAATCGGGATGGAGCAGGATCGTCAGCCCCTCACGGTTGAGCGCCAGCCACGGCACGAAATCCGCGAACAGCTCGGACGAGAAGGCGACCTGGTACATGGAGATGGGGTGGGGGCCCACCGCCTCGTCATGCCAGCGCCCGACCCGGGTGTCGAAATTGTCCTCGATGGCGCCGCGCAGCTTGGCCGCCGTCTTCTTGGTGGAAGGCGCGTAATAGATGTGGGCGTGCCAGCCGCGGAGCGCGGCGGCATCGTATTTGGCCTTGTTTTTCCTGGAGGGGCTTTTTGCCATGGCCGGGTTGTAGCACAAAGACGCGGCGACGCCACCGCAATGTCATGACCGGCTCTCTTGACCACCCTACTTGACCGGACGTCTTGACCAATGGGGGCCCGGGGCTATGATCGGGTCCGAGATTTCTGTCCCGGCCCCTGTGGCGGAATTGGTAGACGCGCTGGACTCAAAATCCAGTTCCTGTAAGGGAGTGAGAGTTCGAGTCTCTCTGGGGGCACCAATTTTTCAATGGCTTAGGCGGGATTAGCGCGACGCCGGAACACCGGCAAGGGGAGGAAATAACATGGCATATGATCTCATCATCCGTGGCGGCACCATTGCCGACGGCAAGGGCACGGCGCTTTATGAGGCCGATGTGGCGGTGACGGACGGGCGCATCGCCGAGATCGGCAAGGTTTCGGGCACGGCGGCGGAAGAGATCGACGCTTCCGGGCTTCTGGTGACGCCCGGGTTCGTCGAGATCCATTCCCATTATGACGGCCAGGCCATGTGGGACGAGCGCTTGCTGTCGTCGGGCTGGCACGGCGTCACCACCACCTTGATGGGCAATTGCGGTGTCGGCTTCGCCCCGGTCCATGATGGTGACCACGATCTTCTCATCGAGCTGATGGAAGGGGTCGAGGACATCCCCGGCGATGTGCTCCGGGAAGGCATCAAATGGGACTGGGGCTCGTTCCCGGATTATCTCGATGCCCTGGAGCGCCGGTCCTACGACATGGATGTCTGCGCCCATCTGCCCCATTCGGCGTTGCGGGTCTTCGTCATGGGAGCGCGCGCGGTCAGGCGCGAGGAGGCCACCAATGACGATATCGCCGCAATGCGTACGCTTTGCGCCGAGGCCATGGAAGCCGGCGCCATGGGGTTTTCCACCTCGCGCTCGTTCAACCACATGACCTTGGCGGGGGACTATATCCCGTCCCTCGGCGCCACCGGCGAGGAGCTCAACGGCATCGCCCAGGGCCTCACCGACGCCGACAAGGGGGTGCTTCAGCTCATCCTCAACTGGACCCCCGATCCGGAGGACCGCAAGGCCGAATTCGCCATCGTGCGCGACATGGTCAAGGCGTCGGGCCGGCCTTTGTCGGTGACGGTGCTGCAACGGCTGCGCGATCCCAAAGGGTGCTGGCACGCCATGGACATGATCGACGAGGCGGTGGCCGAGGGGCTCGACATCCATGCCCAGACCACGCCAAGGCCGTTGGGCACCCTGTTCGGGCTCGACATGGTCCGCAATCCCTTTTGCTTCCACCCGTCCTATCGGGCGATCGCGGACGAGCCGCTGGCGCGCAAGGTCGAGATCATGCGCGATCCCGCCTTCAAGGAGAAATTGCTGTCGGAACAGCCTGATCAGCCGAACGAGACCCTGGTCAAGCGCGTCACCAACTTCGAATATATGTTCCCGCTCGGCGATCCGCCGAATTACGCGCCGACCCGGGAGGATTCCGTGGCCTACAAGGCCGAGGCCCAGGGCCGCGATGCTTTCGAGTTCGCCTACGATCTGTTGCTCGAAGACGACGGCCACTCCATGATGTTGGCGCCCAATTCCGGTTACGCCAATCACTCCATCGAGGGCATCAAGGATCTGCTCGAACATCCCCGCGTCGTCATGGGGGTGAGCGACGGCGGCGCCCATGTCGCCCACATCTCGGATTCGAGCTTCTCGACCTTCCTGCTGAGCTATTGGGGCCGCGACCGGCCGCAGGGGGCGCTCGATACCAGCTGGCTGGTGCAACAGATGACCGGCGACACCGCCGCCATGGTCGGGCTCCATGACCGCGGCGTGTTGGCGCCTGGCTACAAGGCCGACATCAACGTCATCGATTTCGACCGGCTCAGGAACGAAACCCCCTATATGGTCCATGACCTGCCCCTCGGCGGCAAGCGGTTGTTGCAGCGCGCGAGGGGCTATGTGGCGACCATCGTCTCGGGACAGGTGGTCTACCGCGAAGGCGAGGCCACCGGAGCCCTGCCCGGACGCCTGGTGCGCGGCGCCCAAACCGCCCCCGCGGCCTAGGGTCTGTATTCATAAAAGGTTGCGGCGCTGGTTTGCCGGGATTGACCCGGTTTTAGGAGCGAGG
>CBDUSV010000305.1:0-3892 GCA_965369885.1 uncultured bacterium | reverse complement strand
CGGAAGTTTCCTGAAAACCGCTTGCCTCGCCGCCGCCTTCGCCACGGCGGCCCTGTTCGGGACGGCCGGCACCGCCAGCGCAACCAATCTGACCCATGTGAAAACCGTATCCAACACCGACTGGACCTCGGCCGGGGTCGGCGGCATGCGCAACTATGGCTACGGCACGCTGACCGTTGCCGGCATCACCGGAACCGTGAAGTCGGCCATGCTCTATTGGAACGGGCCGACCAGCTCTTCCGATCCGCTGGCGAATGCTTCCGTCATGTTCGCCGGCAATCCCATCATGGGCACCAATATTGGCTTCTCCAGCGACAATTGCTGGGGCTACCAGAACTCCCAGGCCTACCGGGCCGATGTGACGGAATTCGTCACCGGCAACGGCTTCTATGCCCTGACCGGTTTCGGCAAGGATACCGATTATAGGGCCCCCGACGCCATCAACACCAACGGCGCCTCGCTGGTTGTTTTCTATGATGACGGCGACGACACCAACAACCGGGACGTTGCCGTCTTCAGTGGCAATGATTCGAACATCAACAACAGTTACGATGCGCCGGGCTGGAACTTCACCCTGTCACCGATCAACTACACCCGGGGCATCGGGACGCTGCAAATGCACGTTGCCGACGGCCAGCGCTGGATAGATGGCGCGGTCTATGTCAATAACAGGCAAATCGCCGCGCGCGGCGCCATCTTCGAAGGCGATTCGGTGCCGTCCAACAACACCGGTCCTTTCGGCTATGGCCACCTATGGGATATCCGGGATTTTGACGTCACCGAGGATCTCGTCGCCAATCCCAATTCCCTGCAGGTGACATCCGGGGTCTATAACGACTGTTTGGGCGGGATCGTCATGATTGTCGATTTGCCCCTCGGCGCCGCGCCGCCGCCCGAGAACCCCATCACCAACCCGCCGGGGGCGGATGCCGGCAAGGACGGCACCATCAAAGCCGGTGCCTCCACCAAGCTTGACGGCACCCAGAGCTACGATTCCGATCCCGACGATGGGATCATGGCTTACGGCTGGAGCCTGATTGCGGGAGCGCCGGTGAGTATCTCCGGCGCCGACACCGCGACACCCACCATCACGGCCAACCCCGACTTGGGGGACATGACCGCCACATTCGAGCTCGAAGTGACCGACAAGGGTGGGCTGACCAATACCGCGACGGTGATGATCACCATCGTGAAGAACTCACCTCCGGTGGCGGATGCGGGAGCGGATCAGACCAAGGATGAAGGTGTGCTGGTGACCCTCAATGGCACCAAAAGTAAGGATCCGGACATTGGCGACAGCCTGAGCTACAGCTGGACCCAGACCGGCGGGCCGGCGGTCGCGCTGAGCGATACCAGCTCCGCCACACCGGACTTCCCGGCGCCTTCGGTTGCCACCTGCACGCCCCTGGCTTTCCAGCTCATGGTCACCGATGATGACAACCCGTCGGGCGCCAATCCGATGTCGGATAGCGATGACGTCGTGATCACTGTCTGCAGCCTCTATGATGCGATGCAGTGCAATGTGGCCAGGGCCGAACCTGGCATCCTGTGGCCGCCGAACCATAAGTATCGCCAAATCAACATCACCGGCATGCCCGAAGATGCGACCATAACGGTGACCGGCATCACCCAGGACGAGCCCACCAATGGCCTCGGCGATGGCGACACCGGTCCGGACGGTCGCTTCGACAACGCCAGTGTTCAGGTGCGGGCCGAGCGTTCCGGTCTTGAAGATGGCCGGGTCTACGTCATCGGCTTCACCGCCAACAACGGCTATGACACCTGTCATGGCACCGTCAGTGTCGGCGTGCCCCACGACAAACGGGGTGATGCCGCCACGGACAGCGGTCAGGATTATGACTCGACGATCCTGACATCTCCCATCACGACGGCGTCCAACCACCCGCCCGCCAGGAGCAAGAAAAAGAAATGATCTGAGTACACCAGAATGCCATGCCTTGACGCCGCCATCGGTCAGTCCCGGTGGCGGCGCTTTTTTTCTAAAAAAAGCCGCCGATGTCACGCCGGTTTGATCGCCGGCCTTTAACCGAAATTAATCTATTTCCATCATCATGGGTTTCGACCGCGCTGGATTTAAATCCGGACCAGGAGGGAGGGACCTGATATGCGTGTCATCGCCGTATTGTTCGCCGCCACCGTGCTGATGTCCTGCGCCCAGGGCAAGTGGAATGCCGCGAGTTCGACCTATTCGCTGTCGTTCACGTCGCCCCTTGGCGGCCAAGCCGTGCACCGCCCCTACGCGCCCCCGGCGCGGCCTTAGGGATCGGGTTCAGCTGCCCAGTTTCAGTTTAATGCAGACGGGGTGATTTGAGCCGGTCGGACCGGTTGCCGGACTGGACGTTGATTGTGATCAACGCGCCGTCACGGTAGATGGTCAGCGGGACCTCGACACCGGCGCTTCCCAACGACCAGATCCTGCGGAACATGCCGGCCAGACTGTCGACCTGCTCACCGCCGATCTCGATAACGAAATCACCGATGCGGATATCCGCCATCTGCGCCGGACCGCCCTTGGACAGCGACGCCACCACCAGTTTTTCGTCGGCTTCCATGGTCGACATGCCGAGCCACGGCCTGGGCGGTTTGTTGGTACTGCCATATTGCACGATGTCGTCGAGGATGGGCTTCAGGAGATCGATGGGAATGACCATGTTGCCATCGACCGGCGCGTTGCCGGGCGGCCCTTCCTGGACGAACAGCGAGCCGATGCCCCTGAGCGTTCCATCGCCGGCGATGATGGCGGTGCCGCCCCAATTGGGGTGGGCCGGCGCCGTGAAGATGGCTTCATCGAGGACATATTCCCAATATCCCGCGAATTCCTGCTTGGTGATCACCCGTGCCTTGATGGCCTGCTTGCGGCCGCCATGGCCGGCGACGATCACCCGTTCGCCGACACTGAGTGCGGCCGAGTTGCCGAGTTCGATCGGCGCCACGTCCAGGGGCTGCAACGCCTGTACCAGGCCGAAGCCGGTGGCCTGATCCGAACCGAGCGCGTGGGCCGGAACGGCCTTGCCGTTGTTGCCGACCAGCCATATGGATTCGGCCTCGGTGATCAAGTAGCCGACGGTCAAGATCAAACCGTCGCGGATCACGACGCCATTGCCCTGGCGTTCGGGGCCGAGCGTCGATGCCGAGTGCGCATCGAGCGGCACTTGCGAGGTCAACGACACCACCGACGACAACGCCTTGTCGAGATCGAAGGAGACGTCCTCCTGCCTGGGTTGGACGGAAGCGCTGATTTCAGGTTGGAATGGATCCGCCATTAAAGGCTCCGTACGCTTGCCCCGCGGCAATCATGCCGATACATCCATGGCGCCGGGGCTGATGACACCATCACCATGGTGATGATACAGTTTGCGCCATCCCGGCGGCGACTTCAAATTTTTACTTGATGGAAATTTCACTCATTTGCTTGCGGCGGAATCCGCGCCGGTGATGATTCCGCCCTGCCGCCAACCACTTCCATCAACGCCGGCAGAACCACCAGGTTGCAGATCAGGGTGAAGGCGATGGCGATGGTCAGCAATTCCCCCATGCTGGCGGTGCCCCTGTGGCTAGAAAGCGCCAGGCTGCCGAAGGACCCGACGGTGGTCAGCGCGCTGAACATCACCGCGCGCGGGGTTGAGGTTTCGCTGAGCAGGACGCCCGCGGCCTCGCGTCTGGCGCGCATCACCAAATGTATGCCGCTGGCGACGCCAAGGCCGATCAACAGCGGCAACACGATGACATTGGCGAAGTTAAACGCGAGATCAAGCATGACCGCCGCCGCCGCGGTCAACACCGCCGCCAGGCTCAGCGGCGCCAACACCAACAAGGTGTCCCTGAAGCTGCGCAACACGACTATCAACAAAATCATGATGGCGCCAAGCGC
>CBDUSV010000304.1:0-3909 GCA_965369885.1 uncultured bacterium | reverse complement strand
AATTAAACACTAATTAAACACCCGACTGGGCCATTGCCTCGCCGCGCCGAGGGCGTTAATTTGCGCCATGGCTCTTCCCCAGCTTTCGCCCCGGACGCTCGCGCCCTATGCGTGCAAGCCCGAGGAAAGCCGTGGCCGCCAGTTCCATGAGCCCATCAGCCCGACCCGGTCGATGTTCCAGCGCGACCGTGACCGCATCATTCATTCCGCCGCGTTCCGCCGCCTGAAATACAAGACCCAGGTGTTCGTCTATCACGAAGGCGACAATTACCGCACCCGGCTCAGCCACAGCCTGGAAGTGTCCCAGATCGCGCGTTCCATCAGCCGCTGTCTCGGCCTCGATGAGGATCTCGCCGAGGCCCTGGCGCTGGCCCACGATCTCGGCCATCCGCCCTTCGGCCATGTCGGCGGCGATGCCCTGAACATGGCGATGAAGGATTTCGACGGCTTCGATCACAACGCCCAGAGTCTCCGGGTCATCACCAAGCTCGAGCAGCGCTACGCCGAATTCGACGGGCTCAATCTCACCTGGGAGAGCCTGGAGGGCATCGCCAAGCACAACGGCCCCTTGATTCGCCTTGGCGGCAACACCCAACTGCCGCCGGCGATCGCCGCCTATAACGCGGAAAACGATCTCGAACTCCATACCTATGCCGGGCTCGAGGCCCAGGTGGCGGCGTTATCCGACGACATCGCCTACAACAATCATGACATCGATGACGGCCTGCGCGCCCGGCTGTTTACCCTGGATGAACTCGCAGGGCTCGCCCTGGTCGCCCCGGTGTTCGCCGAGGTCGATGGGCGTTACCCCGGCCTTGAGCGCCAGCGCCTGATCCATGAGGTGGTGCGCCGCCTGATCAGCCTCATGGTCGATGATGTGCTGGCGGAAACCGGGCGCCGTCTGGCGGCGGCCAAGCCGGCAACCGTCGCCGATATCCGGGCCCAGGACCGGCCCATGGTGGCGTTCTCCGACGCCATGGCAGAGCACGACCGCGCGCTCAAGGACTTCCTGTTCAAGCGCATGTACCGCCACGACAAGGTCAACCAGATGTCCGACAAGGCGCGCCGGGTGGTGGGGGACCTGTTCGGCCGGTTCCTGGCTGAGCCCGCGACCCTGCCCGAGGAATGGCGGAGCCGCATGAACGGAGCGGCAAATGCGGCCTCGGCGCGCATCGTCGCCGACTATATCGCCGGCATGACCGACCGTTTTGCGCTGGATGAGCACCACCGGCTTTTCGAAAGTAGCACGCATCACTAATGAATATTTTCAATAGTTTCCAGATCGATATTAAAGCCATAATTGAGGATTTGTCGAGCCAGGGCGCCCTGCCGGCGGGGCTCGATACTGGACGCGTCAGTGCCGAGCCGCCGCGCGATGCGAGCCATGGCGATGTCTCCACCAACGCCGCCATGGTGCTGGCCAAGCCCGCCGCCATGAAGCCGCGCGATCTGGCCGAGTTGTTGGCCGGCCGCCTCGGCGGCCTCCAAGGCGTGTCCAAAGCCACCGTCGCCGGGCCCGGCTTCATCAATCTCACCCTCGATGACGGCATTTGGCGTAAGTGCCTGGTTGATGTGCTGAAGGCCGGCCTGGCTTACGGCGAGTCCGATCTCGGCAAGACCGATCAGGGCGAGCGCCGCAAGGTCAATGTGGAATATGTTTCCGCCAATCCCACCGGTCCCCTGCATGTGGGCCATGGCCGCGGCGCCGTGTTCGGCGATGTGCTGGCGTCGCTGTTGAGCAAGGCCGGGTTCGACGTGACCCGGGAATATTACGTCAACGACGCCGGCGCCCAGGTCGATATGTTGGCGCGTTCGGCCCATATGCGCTATCGCGAGGCCCTAGGTGAAAAGATCGGCGACATGGGGGAAGACCTCTATCCCGGCGAATATCTCAAGGATGTGGGCGCGGCACTTGCCGCCCGCGACGGGGCCAAATGGAGCGAGGGCGGCGAAGCCGAGTGGCTCGACGACGTGCGCGGTTTCGCCATTGCCGCCATGATGGATCTGATCCGCGCCGATCTCGACGCGGTGGGAATCGATTTTGACGTCTTTACCTCGGAACGCGGCCTGGTGGATTCGAACCGGGTCACCGAAGTGCTCGATGGCTTGGCCAAGCGTGAATTAATCTATACCGGCACTCTCGCGCCGCCCAAGGGCAAGGTGCCCGATGATTGGGAGCCCCGGCCCCAGACCCTGTTCAAGGCCACCGAATTCGGCGACGATTTGGACCGGCCGCTCAAGAAGTCCGACGGCAGCTGGACCTATTTCGCCGCCGATATCGCCTATCATCTGGATAAGTACCAGCGCGGCTTCAACGAGATGATCGACGTCTGGGGCGCCGATCATGGCGGTTACGTCAAGCGCATGAAGGCGGCGGTCACCGCGGTCAGCGAAGGCAAGGCCGCGCTCGACGTCAAGATCTGCCAACTGGTCAATCTGCTGGACAAGGGTTTACCGGTGAAGATGTCGAAGCGCGCCGGCACCTTCGTAACCCTGCGGGACGTGGTGGACGAGGTCGGCAAGGACGTGGTCCGCTTCATCATGCTGACGCGCAAGAACGATGCGCCGTTGGATTTCGATCTCACCAAGGTCACCGAGCAATCCCACGACAACCCGGTGTTCTATGTTCAATACGCCCATGCGCGGTGCTGTTCGGTGCTGCGCCGCGCCGCTGAGGAATTCCCCGGCCTCGATCTTGCGCCCAAATCGCTGGCCAAGGAAAAGCTGGAAAACTTGACCGGGGACGAGGAGATTGCTTTGATCAAGCTTCTCGCGACCTGGCCCCGCCAGATCGAAAACGCAGCCGAGGCCCATGAGCCCCACCGTATCGCCTTTTACCTTCATGATCTGGCCGCGGCCTTCCATGGACTTTGGAACAAAGGCAACACCGACCCACAAGCCCGGTTCATCGTTGACGGGGAGCGGGATTTGACCGCGGCGCGGCTTGCCCTGCTGCGCGGTACGGCCCTGGTGATCGCTTCGGGGCTTGAGGTTCTAGGTGTCACACCTGTCGAGGAGATGCGGTAATGACCACCGGTATGGATGCTCGCGATGAACGCCAGCAGCTCAGCAAAACTTTAAACGCGCGGCTGGGCTTGGTCACCCTCAGGAAGTGGCTGTTCGGCGGCTTCATCGGTCTCATGGCCTGTACCGGCGTCGCCGGCATCACCTGGTACGCCGTGACCGCCAGCGGCGAGATCGATGTCGCCGGCCCGGCGCCGTTGATCAAGGCCGAGATCGCTCCGGTCAAGGTGCGGCCCAAGACCCCGGGCGGCATGGACGTGCCCAACCGGGACAAACAGGTCTATAGCCGGATTTCCGGCACCGAGGTGCCGGACAAGCCGGTCCGGCTGCAACCGCCGCCGGAAACCCCGGTGGCCCGTCCGACCCCGCCCGCGGCGGTGAAAGCCGCAGACGCGCTGTCCATGGCAACGGCGACGCCGGAACCAAGCCCGGCCAAGCCTGAGCAATTGTTGCCGCCGCCGCCACAGCCGATAGCAAAAACACCCTCACCGCCATCTGAGCCGACGCCGGCGCCAAAGACCGCCACGGCGGAACCGGCGGCCTCAAGCCCCAATGAAAAATCCAGTGAAAAATCCGGTGAAAAACTCGACATTGCCGCCGTGGCCAAGCGGGTGGCGGCGGTGACGCCGGCGGCGGGGGGGTATCGCATCCAGTTTCTGGCGTCCAAGTCCCAGGCGAGGACCAAGCTTGCCCGCACCCGGATGCTGAAGACCCATGGCAAGTTGTTGACCGGCCTGGCCTTCACCGTCGACCGCGCCGATCTGGGCAAGAGGGGCGTGTTCTACCGCCTGCGCGCCGGGCCGTTGGCGAACCGCGCCCAGGCGGAAAAATTGTGTGCGCGCTTCAAGGCGCGAAAAGTGGAGTGCGTGATTGTCAAACCCTGAC
>CBDUSV010000303.1:0-3920 GCA_965369885.1 uncultured bacterium | reverse complement strand
TTCTGGTCTGGCTCGGCGTGGCCGCCGCCACCGGCATCATCGGCGCCGAGCGCGGGTTCGGGTTCACCGCCTTCGCCCTCGCCTTCGCCGCCGTGACCGCGGGGCTGCTCGCCTCGACATATCATCTCGGTCATCCGGAACGCGCCTGGCGCGCGCTCAGCCAATGGCGAAGTTCATGGCTTTCCCGCGAGGGTGTGGTGGCCGCCGCCACCTATGTGCCGACCGGGCTGTTCGCCGCCGCCTGGGTGCTGGCGGGCGCGAACCAAGGCATCTGGGCCGCCATCGGCGTCATCGGCGCCCTTTTCGCCCTTGCCACCATCACCACCACCGGGATGATTTACGCCAGCCTTGTCACCATCCGCCAATGGCGCCATCCCCTGGTGCTGCCCAACTATCTCGCCCTCGGTTTGATGACCGGTGGGGTTTGGATCGCCGCCCTGGCGAGTGTGTTCGGCATCTACCGCGCCTCATTGTTGCTGATCGCCATTTTCATGATCGTTCTCGCCTGGGGCCTCAAGCTGGCCTATTGGTTTTCCATCGACCGGGGAACCGCCGCCAGCACGCCGGAGACCGCCACCGGCCTTGGCGGCCCCGGAGTCAAGACCCGCCTTCTCGAATCCCCCCACAGCCAGGAAAATTACGTCATGGCGGAGATGGGCTACCGGATCGCCCGCAAACACGGGCGCAAGCTGAGATATTGGGCCCAGGGTCTGGCCTTCGGGTTGCCGCTTCTGCTCATCTTCGCCACCGGATTCATGGTCGTGCCGGCCTGGTCGGCGCTGCCCATGCTCACCGCCGCCAGCCTTTCCACCGCCGGCGTCTTTCTCGAGCGCTGGCTGTTCTTCGCCCAAGCCCGCCATGTGGTGACCCTGTTTTACGGCGCCGAGCTGGTGTGACGGCCGCCCTATAAACCCCACGATCAAACCCCATGAACCTGAAGCGGCTAGAGGGTGTAAGCTGGCCTCCTCCATGGAACAGAAAAATCTATCCTCGAGCAGTCCTCTTGGCCTCGCCGTATGCTGCGGCACGGCTGCCGGCATTTTGTGTTGCGCCGCCCCGGTGATCGCCGCCGCGGTGGGGGCGGCGGGCCTTGCCGCCTGGTTGCGCGCTCGCGGTCGGTGCCCGGCAATTTCCGTCTGATCCATCAAAATTCCCGTTACAGGATTTACCGAATCACCGAGCGAAAAAAAGACCGGCCCTCCGGCTTTTGATCACGACCTTTCTCCTCTGCCAAATTTGCTATCCATTCTCGACTTCATTGAGTTAGGATATAAAAAAGAAAGATTGGTGCCGGGGGGAAGGCTATTTCCAGCCGATTGATACTGCTTTTAGCGCTGGTCTTATGGTCTGGCACTCAGGAACCGGCAATCGTCGCGGCTCAACCTTTGCAGTTGGCGCAGCGGGATAACGTGATCTCCGGTGAATGGGTCACAGACCATGAATTTCAACTCGATCGAGGATTCCACTGGCCCGACGAACCTGTCCATGGGCAATCCTTGCAATTTTCGGGTCACGCGGCGCCCTTTGACAACTATGTAACAGTTATTTCCAGTCAGGGCGTTCAAACCTTGCCGGCCGTCACCTCGCCCGCCGCCAGTCAACCGGCGCCTTTGGTAACATCACGCCCTTCAACGCGTCCCGGAATCGCCGCCGACCCCATTGCTCCCATTAGGGCGCGCAAACCGACACATCTCCAACCTGGCTACCAACCAAAAGTCTCCACGCCGAACATTCCAAGGGTGACCACGCCAATTTTGGCGCGCAAACCGACACATCTCCTGCCCCGCCCCCAACCAGAGGTCTACATACCGAACATTCCAAGGGTGGCTACGCCCGCGCCCGCGCCGGCTGCTCCGGTTCCCGAATTCCCAGGTCAAAAAGCGAGTCTTCATGGCGACTCTTCGCGGGACGGCCGGAATTATTATGTCTCCTTTCGCCTGATACCGTCGCTGTCCAGCGCCGAAGACCTTGTGCGCTCTCCCACCGGACCTATTGAGCTTGACGACGACACCATCGAAGCCGTCGGAGCCGCATCAATGGCCCTGGGATATGATTTGCGTGGCATGGATATTCCACTGAAGATGGAGCTCGAATATCACTTCCGTTATCACTTCGACATCGAATCGCGCCGAATAAAAAGGAACCCTTCCAACGACATCCTCTATGACGCCTCGGTCAAATCTGGTCACACATTTCAGGTCAATTTTTTGGTGCCATGGGCGATTAACCCAAAATTCGACCTTCTGGTCGGGGGCGGCATCGGGGTTATACGGCAAATGACAGAAATAATTCGGGTCGACATAGAATCACAGGTCAGCGAACCGAGAGAGATGACAAATTACAACCTCACCTGGAATTTGGCGCTCGGTTTCGATTGGCGATTCGGGGAATCCTGGTCGGCCGAAGCCATGTACCGTTATGTCGATCTGGGTGAAATCGAGACCGGCACCTTTTCAACCGGCGACAGCGTGACCTACCAGACAATATTTTCCCACGAGCTTCTCTTGGGCCTGGCTTACCATTTCTAGCCCCACCAATGCGGTTCGGCGAGGGAACGAATTCCGCATAAGGCTCTAAGGCTCAGGCCGCTTGGCTTAGGCGGCGCGGGCGCCCGCCGACTGCTTGCCCGCCCACACCGTATCGGACACCAGCACCTGGCCCTCGAACAGACGCCGGCAGGTGCGGACGGTGGCGGCGCGGAGGATGTCGGGCGCCTCATCCGTCCCCGCGGTCTCCAACATGACCTCGATGAGCCCCAGGGGATGCTCGATCTTGAACTGGCGCCGGATGCCGTCGGACACCGCCGTGCCCTCGGGCATGGTGGCGATGTCTTCGACGGTGCTGCCCTTGATCACGCTGGCCGAGGCCAGGCATAGCGAGCCCGACAGCGCCATGCCGGCATGGGTGCTGGTGGGAACGAAATAGCGCGCCGAGAACGCCCCGCCGGCTTTCGGCGGCGCGACGATGACGAATTTGGGAATCACCCGCCCGGTGGCGTCCCCCATGCCCATCAGCTCCGACGCCTCCATGCGGATATCCTCGAGGCGGCGGAAGAAGTCAGGGTCGGCATCGAGCTCGGCCTTGGTCTCGTAGCCGGTCTTGCCCATGTCGTCGGCATGGGCGATGACGCAGGGCATGACCACATCGACGCATGAGACCTCAATGCCGCCGATCAGGTCCCGGACATTGCCGGTCGGCAGCAGCTTGCCGGTCTTGGAGCCGACGCAGCCGGTGAAGGCCAGCGGCACCGGCGCCGCGGTTCCCGGCACGCCGTCGATCGCGGTGCCGCCCTCATAGGTGACCTCGCCGCCCGGGGTCTGGACGATGGCCTCGATCATGGCGTCGATGTTGACATTGTAGATGCGCACCACGGTCTCCGGATCCGACGCCGGCACCAGGCCCTGTTCGATGGCATAGGGACCGATGCCCGACAGCATGTTGCCGCAGGTCGGGCCGGTATCGACGATGGCGTCGTCGACCACCACCTGGGCAAACAGGTAATCCACATCGGCGTCGCCGCGCGCCGATGGGCTGACGATGGCGACCTTGCTGGTCAGGGAATCGGCGCCACCGATGCCGTCAATCTGGCGGTTGTCGGGTGAGCCCATGATCTTGAGCAACACCTGATTGCGCAATTCGGCATCGTCGGGCAGATCGGAGGCGAGAAAAAACGGCCCCTTGGAGGTGCCGCCGCGCATCAGAACACAGGGAATCCGGGTCTGCATGGATATCCTTATCGAATTTGCCGGCGTCCCTCCGCCGCCATGGTGGCGGCGGAGGTGCCATATGATACGCCCTACTTGCAGTCGACGTTGGTGGCTTCCTGGCCCGCGCCGGTATAGGTGAAGGTGCAGGTCATGCCGATCTTGATCTTCTTGCGCTTGACCTTCTTGCCGTTGAGCGTGACCTTGGTACGAGAG
>CBDUSV010000302.1:0-3934 GCA_965369885.1 uncultured bacterium | reverse complement strand
ATCCTTCCCACTAGCGGCCACCATCACTTTGAGACCACGACGTCCCAGATAATCACTTATAATAATAATAATTTGCAAAATGTGCAACGATTGGTATTTACAACTATCACGTGCTTTATATCAAGACTTTAACAATTTTCAATAGAGAATCACAAAGACAAACCGGAAAGTAAGGCTTGGATTAAGCCGAGACATAGCCTTCACTTCGCAGAATATTCCGTCATCCGCCGGATTGAATATCCTAAATTTGCGCCCCATTCATGCCCCTCGGGCCATAACATTTGCCAGAATTTCAAGAACAAGACATAGCGCGGCATCTGCGATTTGGTGAAAACAACGCCATCGCCGCAAAAGGCGGGTCAATCCTGGCAGACCAGCACCACAACCCTATATGAAGTACAGACACTGGCTCCCCGGCGTCTTTTCTGCTACTACCGCTTGCGCCCAGCCAAGTGACGGCTCATATTTGTTGGATGCCGAGGACGCGTTTCAAAGATACCGGCACGACCGCCACATCTGCCGGAGAGGATGAACGTCGCTGCGATCATCCCTCCTGCGGCGAGGGCGGGCTGTACCGGGCCCCCCGGGCGCGCGACAGGCTGGACAGCTATTTTTGGTTTTGTCTTGGCCATGTGCGCGAGTACAACAAGGCCTGGAATTACTACGCGGGCATGTCCCAGGACGAAGTCGAGGCCCATGTCCGCGCCGACGTTGTGGGCTGGCGCCCGACCTGGCCGGTGGGTTGTTGGTTCTCAAGAAACCGCCAATCCGACCCCCGTACCGCCCAGGACCCATTCGGCTTTTTCAAGGGCAAGGAAGATCGGAATACATCGCACCAGGACAAGGACACAAAGCCGAAAAAGAGAAAACCACTGTCGGTGGAAGCCAAGGCGCTTTCGGCCATGGACCTGGAACCTCCAGTGACTGTGAAGATACTGAAGTCGCGGTATAAGGAATTGGTGAAGCGGTTCCATCCCGATGCCAACGGCGGCGACAAGAGCGCGGAAGAAAAGTTGAAAATGATCAATCAAGCCTATGCAACCCTGAGGAAAATCACCAGTTTTTGACCACGCTGGTAACTCGTAACAAGCGGAAAAAATTAATGACTACAGATCAGACCATGACCCTGGACTCAGCGGAGGACCATCCCGTCACCCCCCCCGATCTCGAGGTGTCCATACGTCAAGTATTCGGCATCGACACCGACATGATGGTGCCGGCCTTCAGCAAGAACAGCGAGCACGTGCCGGACCTCGATGAGGCCTATCATTTCGACCACGATACCGCCCTCGCCATCCTCGCCGGCTTTGCTTTCAACCGCCGGGTCATGATCCAGGGTTACCACGGCACCGGCAAGTCGACCCACATCGAACAGGTGGCGGCCCGTCTCAATTGGCCATGCGTGCGCATCAATCTCGACAGCCATATCAGCCGCATCGACCTTCTGGGCAAGGACGCCATCGTGGTGCGCGACGGCAAGCAGGTCACCGAATACCGTGAGGGCATCCTGCCCTGGGCCCTGCAATCTTCCACGGCGCTGGTGTTCGACGAGTATGATGCCGGCCGTCCCGACGTGATGTTCGTCATCCAGCGGGTGTTAGAGGTCGATGGCAAGCTGACCCTGGTCGACCAGAACCGGGTCATTCATCCCAATCCCTCGTTCCGCTTGTTCTCGACCACCAACACCGTCGGGCTTGGCGACACCACCGGGCTCTATCACGGCACCCAGCAGCTCAACCAAGGCCAGCTCGACCGCTGGAGCATCGTCACCACCCTCAACTACCTTGCCCCGGAAGAGGAATTGAAGATTGTCCTCGCCAAGGTGCCGAGCTACGACACCAAGAAGGGCCGCAAGACCGTGGAGGCTATGGTGGCCCTTGCCGATCTGACCCGTTCGGGCTTCATGGCCGGCGACATCTCCACCGTGATGTCGCCCCGCACCTGCATCATCTGGGCTGAAAACGCCAAGATCTTCGATGATATCGCCACCGGGTTCCGGCTGACCTTCCTCAACAGGTGCGACGAAGTCGAACGCCCCATCGTCGCGGAATATTACCAGCGCTGCTTCGAAGAGGAGCTGACGGAAAGCGTGACCTTGTCGCGCGACGAATAGGGATTCCCCATGGCGGACAAACGCGTGGTCGAGGAATTCAAGCGGGTCACCGCGGCGGCCATGCGGGCGGTTGCCCGTGAAAAGGATCTGACCGTCGAATTCACCCCCGACCCGGCACGGATCAGCGGCAATCACGCGCGCCTGCAAATGCCGTCCTGGAACCTTCCACCGGAGGAAGTCGCCGTGGTCCGCGGCCAGTCCGATGCCATGGCCCTGAAGAAGCGTTATCACGACACCAAATTGCACACCAAAAGCCAACCCCGGGGCGAAACCGCGCGCAAGATCTTCAACGAGGTCGAGCAGGCCCGCGTCGAGGCGCTGGGTGGAGAGCACATGCAGGGCATTGCCGCCAATCTGACCGCGGCTCTCCATGAACGCTGCCGCACCCATAGCTACAACCGTGTCAATGAGTTCACCGAGACCCCAATCCCTGAGATCATCGGCCTGGTGGCGCGGGAGGAACTGACCGGCGAGGCATCGCCCGACACCGTCAAGGAAATCGTCGACCAATGGCGCGATTGGGTCGAAGCGCGGGCCGGGGAGGATCTCGCAGCCCTGAAAGACCATGTCCATGACCAGGCGGCCTTCGCCGAGGCACTGTCCAAGATGATCGGCGACCTTGCCCTCATGAACGACGAAGATGCCGAGGACCTGGAAGCCAGCGAAAGCGGCGAAGACAGCGATGACGAGGCCACGGACGAGCAAATTCAGGGCATGGAAAGCGCCGATGCCGATAGCGATGACATGTCCGAAGAGGATGCCCTGGATGGCACGGGCGAACAGGACGAAGAAGGTCTGAGCGAAGATTCCCTCGATGACATGGGCACCGGCGACGGCGAGCCGATGCCGCCGGACCTCAAATGGCTGCCGCCGGGGCGGTGGTCCAACAATCGCAACCAGCCGCCCTACACCGCGTTCGCCACCAGTTTTGACGAGATCGTCAATGCCACGGATCTGTGTGACGCCGCGGAACTGGCACGGCTGCGCACCCATCTCGACAATCAGCTGTCGCACCTCCAAGGCATGATTTCCCGCCTCGCCAACCGGTTGCAACGCAAGCTCCTGGCCAAGCAGGCGCGCTCGTGGGAATTCGATCTCGAAGAGGGAATCCTCGATTCCAGCCGCCTCACCCGGATCGTGATCAATCCGCTCTACGCGTTGTCCTTCAAGCAGGAGAAGGAGACCGATTTCCGTGACACCGTGGTCACGCTGCTGATCGACAATTCAGGCTCCATGCGCGGCCGTCCCATCACCCTGGCGGCCATGAGCGCCGATATCCTGGCCCGCACCCTGGAACGCTGCGGCGTCAAGGTCGAGATCCTCGGCTTCACCACCCGGGCCTGGAAAGGCGGCCAGGCGCGCGAGCGTTGGCTGGCCGCCGGCAAGCCGCCGATGCCGGGCCGCCTCAACGATTTGCGCCATATCATCTATAAGAGCGCCGATGAACCCTACCGGCGCATCCGCAAGAATCTGGGCCTGATGCTGCGTGAAGGGCTGCTCAAGGAGAACATCGATGGCGAGGCCCTGCTGTGGGCCCATAACCGTCTCATGGCCCGGCCCGAACAGCGCCAGATTCTCATGGTGATCTCCGATGGCGCGCCGGTGGATGATTCGACCCTTTCGGTCAACCCGGGAAACTACCTGGAAACCCATCTGCGCATGGTGATCGACTGGATCGAGGCCTATTCGCCGGTTGAGCTGGTGGCGATCGGGATCGGCCATGACGTCACCCGCTACTACCACCGGGCGGTGACCATCGTCGACGCCGAACAGCTGGGCGGCACCATGATGGAAAAACTGTCGGAACTGTTCGACGAGGAC
>CBDUSV010000301.1:0-3935 GCA_965369885.1 uncultured bacterium | reverse complement strand
GGGGTCAGGGTGACGCCCACCGCGGCGCGGGCCGGCGGGTGATCCGGGTCCATCCACGCCATCCAGGCCTCGTTCATCTCCTCCTTGCGGTCAAGGTCGGCGAGGTAGACGGTGGCGCTGAGAATCCGCGTCTTGTCGGTGCCCGCTTCGGCCAGGGTGGCATCGATCTTGGCCAGCACCTGGGAGGTCTGCTCCTTCATCGGCAATGACTTGTCGTCGGCGACGGTGCCGGACAGAAAGACCAGATCCCCCAGCACCGAGGCGCGGCTGTTCCACTTGCCCGGTTTAATCCTGTCGATGTCCATGATGCCGTTTCCTCCCCTTAAGTTGGTTGATCAACATTCGCGGGCGCACACGATACCCCACTTTGTCCGTTGATCGAACATCCGTCGCACGGTTGAGGATCAGGCTCGCCGGTCAAACGCGGGTGAGCTTGTCGGCGAATCCATGGTTGACGTTGCGGTGGGCGGCCTCCTCGTCGCGGATTGCCACCACCAACTCGCGCAACCTGCCGCCCTCCGGCAGGCTCCAGTATTTCACGGCGAATTCGGGCACCGCCACGTTCTCGTGGCGCCCGGCATCGATCTCTTCGAGATAACTGGTGTAGCTGACCACCGCTTCTTCTTCGAAGTAGCCGACGATGCGGTGCGCGAGGCGCGGCGAGATCAAGTAGACCGCGAAGAACATGTTGTAGAACACGCCTTGCGCGAAGATGACCAACAACCGTTCCAGACGGGTGGGCTTGGCGATGTGCATGAAGGCCATCAGGTGCATGCGCTCGTTTTCTGCTTCGTCGAGCAGCGCGCCGATCCAGCCCTCGTCGTCGGTCATGGTACGCAGGCTCCGCAAGTGCTGTAGCGCTCCGCCGACCATGCCGGGGACGGCGGCAACGGTCTCGAGAACGATGGCGCGGTGGCCGTAGCGCTTGGCGAAGAACGTGTCGGCGAAGAAACGCAGAACCCTGACGAAGGCCAAGGCGGAACGGTCGGTTAGATTTTGCGGTTCGTAATGCAGTGAAAGATCCGTGGCACCGGTATTCACGGTCGACATCGGAATTTCCCCCCCTAGAAGGATTATCACCAAAGACGCACCTACGGGTCCTAACCGAAAATCTTACTCCTTGCCCATGTATTTTGCGACGCCGAATCGGGCCCGCCACCGTCTCAGGTGGGTGGCGGAATCGGGCGAACGGCACAGCGCCTTGGGGGCGCCATGGGTTGGCGAGCGATGGCGAGCCGTTTGCGTCGTGTCGCCGTCTTTAGTCCTGCACTTTCTTTTCGATGATGTAGCTCAATACCAGGAAGGTCACGGGCCAAACGGCGACCCAGATTCCCAACCGCTCGGCATGGGCTTCCTGCAGGACCGCTCTTAATGCGGGATCGTTGATACCGCTAAGGACCGGCCTTATGATTTCGAGTCCTGGCCCGAAATACCATGTCAGCCACGCAAGCGGGACAGACACGATTCCCAACCAAAACAAGACTTGAGGTAACATTTTCATCCTTGCCTCCTCTGGGCGTGTTGCGGAGCTCGGCCATCGGGTGACGACATTGCACACGGCATCAACGCCGCGGCAGCATAGCTACGATCTCGTGCCGGAGTAAAGGCCAGAGGCGCCGGGGCGGCAAACAACTCCTTTTGATCCCATCTGACATTGTTCTGGCCGAAGGATATATCTAACTGCGGGTTTGGGCAGCGGTGTGGTAGGTCAGTTCATGACTGAGAATGCGGCCAGGACGATTTCCTTGCGAACCAGGCTTGCCATGTACGGCTCGGGCCTGTTCGCCGATGGCGCGACCAATATTGTCATCCCGCTCTGGGCGCTCTATCTCGAACCAACGCCGTTCGCCTTTGGCATCGTGATCGGCGCGCGGTCACTCCTGCCGTTCCTGCTGTCGATACACGGCGGCGTGCTGATGGACCGGCTGGGCGCGCGCCAGGTCATGCTGTTCTTCGCCGCGATCGGCCTGATTGTGCCGGTGCTGTTTCCGTTGCTGCCCTGGATCTGGGTGGCGGGTATCCTGAACCTCGTCATCGGGCTGACCTCGACGATGAACTGGGTCGGCGCCCAGACCCTGGTGGGGCAAGTGATCCGGAGCGATCCGTCGCTCACATGGCGGGTGACCTTCTGCAACCGGCTCGGCCATTTCGTCAGCCCGGTGTTGGCGGGCGCCATGTGGGACGCATTTGGCCCCTGGGGCGGCTTCGGCGTGACCTTGGTCTGGGCCGTGTTGTTCATGGCCGCCGCGCTGATGCTGCCCCACGGCAATGGCACGGCGAAGACGGCGGCGGACGCCAATGGCCGGCGCTTCGGGCTTCGCGATTTGCTGCCGCGCCTTGAGGACTACACCAGGGCGTTTAAGCTGCTCGGCATCCCCCTGGTGGCCGTGGTCGCGGCCGGATCGGTGCTCAACATCTCCTCCGGCGCGATCCAGCTTTCCTTCTTCGTCGCCTACATGGAGCAGATCGGATTCACCGGGACGATGATCGGCGTGATCTTCGCCAGCCTCAACCTCTCGGGGCTCGCCGGCACCGCCACCGTGACACCGGCCGCGCGCCGGATCGGGGACGTCCGGCTGCTGAATGCCACCGTGGTGGCCTCGCTTGCCGCAATCACAGCCACCCCGCTGCTGGGGTCCTTCGTGCCATTGCTGATCGTCACATCACTGCGCGGGATTGCCCAGGGCTGGGGCCAGCCGCTGATGATCATGATCCCGTCTAAATCGGTGCCGTCCGAATCCCAGGGCACCTTGGTGGGCCTGCGCATCTCGCTCAACCGCCTCATGCAGACGGTTTTGCCGCCGGTCATGGGCGGCGTGGTGACGCTGGTGGGGCTGGAAACCAGCTTCTATGTGGTCGGCGGCATCCTGCTCGCGATCACCTGCGGCCTATGGGCCATCTTTCGCCCCCCGGCGCAAAGCGCAGAACAAAAACCTTGAAAGCCCGCTATGGGCTGTCGCCTCAACCAGTCGACGCAACACAAGCGTCAAATCTATTGGTGACGACGTTGATCAGAAAAACGCGCTGGTCAGGACCGCCATGATTGAAGCAGTCAACCTGTCGGCCTCGTAGAACCAGCTGGCGGGCGCCAGAAAGGTGGTGACACCCAGCATGATGGTTGCCGAGGCGATCCACCGCCAGGGACTGCGGAACAGATTTTTGCCCCACCTGTCTGTCGGCGCGGCTTGTTCGGGTTGCTCCTCTTCCACATCGGTTTGGGCGTCTGACTCGGCCTGCTGCACGGCCTGCATTTCGCCGAACAGGACGGCGAATTCCTGGCCCAGGGTGGACTCTTCGCCATGACCGTTGCCAGTGGGGCCGGCGTACGCGGTGGGCGCGATTACGGTCCGTCCCGGGAGGGTTGGGGTTTGGGGCACCGACGGGCCGATCTCGGCACTGGCGGGCGCCCCGTTCCCATCAGCGACCCGGTTTGCGGTGAGGGCGGCGAGGGCGGCCACCCGGTTCTTCCATTCGGCCTCGGCCGTATCGAGACGCTTTGACGCCTCGGCCATCCATTGCGATGCCACGACCTTGACATGCGCCTGGGCCTGGGCCTGCAATTCGGCGTCCCGGGCCGCAAGACCGCGGGTCATCTCCCCGGTCCAATCGGTCTTGACGGCGTTGAGCCGTTCGTCCGCTTCGGCGTGCCATCCGGCCAACGCCGCCGCCACGGCCCCATCAATCGCGGCCTTCAATTCGTCAACGCCCTCGTTTAGCCGTTTCTGGTCATCGGCCTTTTTCCCCGCCAGGGCCGCGAGCTGGCCCTTGATCTCGCGCTGCCATCGGGACTTGTCGGTTTGGAGGCGCTCTTCCGCGGCAACGAGGAAGTTCTCTAGCTGTTCGGTCCATTGGGCTTTGGCGTCATCAAAGCGCTTCTCGGATTCTTCTTGCGATTGCTTGGCTTTCGCCGCCAGACCGCGCAACTCTTCAGCCGC
>CBDUSV010000300.1:0-3955 GCA_965369885.1 uncultured bacterium | reverse complement strand
CCGAAGCGAGGCGCCGTAATCCTGGGCCCGGGCGAGCCAATCCTGTTCATGAATGGCGTAGAATTCCGCTTCGCCGATCAGACCCTTGACAAGGTGATAGTCCTCAAGCGGACTGACCCGGACCTCTTCGATCGCCGCACCCAGCCCCGCCAGCACCTCAAGCGCCTGGTCGATGGCGGCCAGGGTTTCGGGTTCGGCTTCCATGTCGCCGGCAAAGAAATGGCGAATGACGCCGACCCTTAAGCCCTTGACGCCGTTGCCGATGTCGGCGGCGAAATCCGGCGCCGGGAGATCGGCGCTTCCGGGATCGGCGGCGTCGAAACCGGCGATGACATTCAGCATCAAGGCACAGTCCTCGGCGGTCCATGCCATCGGCCCGCAGCTGTCGAGAGAGAAGGAATAGGGGATGACACCCCGGCGGCTGACCCGTCCATATGTCGGCATCAACCCGGCGATGCCGCAAAGCGCCGCCGGGTTGCGGACCGAACCGCCGGTGTCCGTGCCCAGCGCCCCCATGGCCAGTCCCGCCGCCACCGCGGCGCCGGACCCGGTGCTCGACCCGCCGGTAAAACCATGGTCTCTCAACCAGGGATTTCTCGCCGGTGGCCAGGCCTGGTCAGGGCTCGGGGCCCCGTGGGCGAATTCAAGACAGGTGAGCTTGCCCAAGGGCACGCCTCCGCCAAGCTTCAATTTCTCGACAACCTTGGCGTCTTCGCTGGGGACGTGATCCATCAGGATGCGGGACTGGGCCGTGGTGCGGATGCCGGCGGTTTCGATATTGTCCTTAAGCGCGAAGGGAATGCCATGCATGGGCCCGCGATATGTGCCACCGGCGAGGTCTTTGTCCGCCGCCTCTGCCGCGGCAAGGGCATGGTCGGCGGTGACCAGAATATAGGCGTTGATCTTGTCGTTGATCGCGTCGATGCGGTCGAGAAAGGCGCGGGTGAGTTCGGCTGATGTCAGTTTTTGATCGCGGATCCGTTTGCCCGCCGCGGCAATGGTCAGGAAACACAGCTCGTCAGCCATGGCTCAGCCCTGTCGCCGTGGCGGCAGTCCGAAGGCGGGTTCATCATTGCGCGAAAGCCTGGCCCGAAGCGTCGCCGCCGCCGCCCTGTTTTCACGCACCATGTCTATGAGGTTGTTGAGTTCGGCGTCGCTAGGTGCAAGCCGCGCCCGAGCCAGCAAACGGCGGAGATCGTCTTCGACGCCGTCGCGTTCATCCCTTGCCATGGTGCATTCCCCCCTCCGACGCCATGTTGCCAACCAAGCCGCCAACCAGGCGCGATCCTTCATTCTGCCGCCATCATGGAGTAGCCTTATGGCCCCTGCAATTCAATACCGACACCATGTCCGAACACACCATCATCACTGACTTGGCCCGCCTGATCCGGAACTTCGATCAGGACGCGATCCCGGCCCATGTGAGCGAACGCATCAAGCTTTCCCTGTTGGATGCCATCGGGTGCGCGTTTCAGGCCCAATCCGCCGGTGTAATGAGCGGCGTCCTTGCCGCCCTTCCGGCCCTTGGCGCGGGCACAGACTGCAGCGTGATCGGCACGCGCCAAAGGGCCGCGGTGGCCGATGCGGTACTGGTCAACGCAGCCGCGTTCCACGCCCTTGATTTCAACGACCATCTGGCGCTCGACCCCAATGACGGCGCCAAGCTGGGGGGACATCCCAGCGATGCCCTGGCGGTTGCGCTCGCGGTCGGCGAATGGCGGGGCAACTCGGGCCAGGAAGTTCTGGCCGCCGCCATCCTCGGCTATGAAGTGTTCGGCCGTTTCCAGAAGCTCTTGGACCGCGCTTTGTCCTGGGATCATGTCACCGCCTACGGCACCGTCGTGCCGGCGATCGCCGGACGGCTGATGAAACTCGATGAAGACGCCCTCGCCCATGGCCTGGCCATGGGTACGGCTCACGGGGTGACGCCCGGCGTGGTGCGCCGGGGTAAGCTTTCGGCGAGCAAGTTTCTTGCCAGCGCCCAGGTGATGCAGACCGCCATGGTATCGACGCTGCTGGCGGCCGAGGGCGTGACCGGCCCCCTCGCCGTCTTCGAATACCCGGAAAAAGGTTTGGCCAGCCAGGTCCTGCCCGGCGTCGACCTGACGGACCTGACCCGACCTATAGAAGACAAACTGATGGTCGAGGGCGTCACCATCAAGGCCTATCCCAGTCTCGATACCAGCCAGGCCGCCATCGCCGCCGTGCTCGAAGCCGCCAAGGACCTATGTGTGCCCGCAAGTGAGATCGAACGGGTTGATCTCCGCATGATCGACCATCCGGGCGTGCGCCAGCAGATCACCGACGAGGACCGCCGCCATCCTTCGAGCCGGGAGACGGCGGATCACAGTTTCTATTTCCTGGTGGCGGCCGCGCTCCTGGACGGTGAATTAACGCCCCGTCAGTTCGAAAATGAACGCTGGACCGATCCCGCCATCATCGATCTGATGGCGCGAATTGTCATCACGGTTGATGCGGGTCTGGCGGACAAGGCCCCCAGCGGATTTCCCGCCGCCGTCGTACTCTCGGGCCCCGATGGCCGCAACTCGGAAGCCCAAATCGATTATGCCCCGGGCCATGCCCTCAATCCCATGGACCAAGAGGCCGTGGTGGCCAAGTTCCGGCGCTTAGGTGACGGTCTTGTGGAAACCGGCCACCAAGACTCCATCATTGAGGCGGCCCTCGGTCTCGAGACCGCAAAGACCATCCATCCCTTGATGGAGTTGATTGCCCTGGACTAGCCCCGCCTTGCCGGCTGGGTTATCCTAGCCGGGACCAAAATAGGGACCACAATGGGGGCCAAAATCAGGGGAGACGGACGGGTGGGCGAAAGGTACGCGGACTTCATATCGGTCGGGCCCGGGACATCGGCCGGGCGTTTTCTCAGGGCGTTCTGGCAGCCGGTCTATGAAGCCCGGAATTTGGGCGCCGGCAAGGCGGTGCCGCTCAGAATTCTGGGCGAGGATTTCACCCTTTACCGTGGCGACAGCGGCACCCCCCATATCGTCGGTGCAACCTGCGCCCACCGGGGGTTGGCGCTTTCGGTCGGGCGCATCGAAGGCGATTGCATCAGCTGCTTCTATCACGGCTGGAAATATGACGGTGACGGCCAGTGCGTGGCGCAACCGGCGGAGACCAAGGGCTTCGCGGAACGTGTGAAGATCCCGGCCTATCCCACCCGCGAATATCTTGGCCTGATCTTCGCCTATTTCGGCGGTGGCGCGCCGCCGGAATTCCCCCAACTTGACGCCTTCGAGGGCGACGGCTTCATCGAGAACAGGGTGAGCCGCCGGGACTGGGGATTCTTCGCCCAGCTCGAGAACAGCGTCGATGAGGTGCATTTCAATTTCACCCACCGCCAGTCCAAATTCACCACTGTCGGCCTCAATGACGACATCCCCGAGATCATCGGCAAGGAAACCGAATATGGCATCGAGCGGAACGGCAAGCGCGGCAATCAGGTGCGGAAATCCTACATCCTGATGCCCAACTGCATGTACTCGCTGGTCTATTACATCGGCAAGGAATGGACCGAGCACCTGTCCTGGCGGGTGCCGGTCGACGACACCAGCCACACCAGTTTCATCGCCGATTTCGTCCACAAGACCGGCGCCGAGGCCGAGGCCTACCGCAAGCTGAATGCCCGGGACAATTCCAAGACCGAGTCCCTGGAGCCGGCGATGGCGGTGATCAAGCGTATCCTGGCGGGAGAGCTTCATATCGACGATGTCGGGGACCGGCCCGACATCGTCCTGATCCAGGACGGGGTGGCGATGATCGGCCAGGGTGCGCGGCGCGACCGCTCCCATGACATGCTGGGCGCCTCGGACCGCCTGGTGGCACTGTTGAGAAATCTATGGACCCGGGAGATCGCCGCCATGGAAGCGGGCCAGGCCCACAAACAGTGGCGCATCCCACCGGACCTGGTCCCAACCAAGGGCCTCCCCGACGACGC